>CALGNG010000329.1 GCA_937958735.1 uncultured Aquimarina sp.
TGTATAAAGACGAAAGATGGAGGAAGTATTTAATGCAGCTTTGGAACTCTAATTTTGCAGATTATAGGAAGTATTATTTGGAGTATTTATATAGCGAATGGGAAGATCCTAAAAGCAGAAACAGGTATATAACAGAAATAGAGTTTATCTATATGTTGGAAAATACTCCAGCGATGGGCTTGCCTAATCCAGAACCAGAAATAATATCATTACAAAAAGAATATTATAAGTAAGTTATCTAATTAAACTTGCTTACTAAGGCCTTAAAGCAGATGCTATAGATTGTTTTAGATTTTTTCTATGATTGGACTAACTAAAGATAAAGAAGCTTAGTAGGATAGATAATTTATTGTTTGCGACTTTACAAATTAAAGATAGACCAAGGTTTTATTGTTTTTTAAGAAGTGTTACTGTCAGTTATTTTCTAGAATTAATAGATTAAAAAAAGTGTGATTCTGAAAATGACATCAGAATCACACTAATACTGTTTGTTTTATAAAGTTTTTATTCTCTACAACTTAGCTAACCAGCTTTTAAAAGAGGTTTTTTCTTCTAAAATGCGTTCCAGTTCTGTAATGGCTACACGCTCTTGTTGCATGGTGTCTCTATCTCTAATGGTTACTTTTTTATCTACTAAAGAATCGTGATCTACAGTTATACAGTAAGGAGTTCCGTTGGCATCCTGACGGCGGTAACGACGACCTACAGCATCTTTTTCGTCATAGGCAACATTAAAATTCCATTTTAGGTTATCTATAATTTCTTGTGCTAACTCTGGTAATCCATCCTTTTTTACTAAAGGTAAAATAGCTGCTTTAATAGGAGCTAATACTCCTGGTAATTTAAGTACAGTACGAGAGCTTCCATCCTCCAAAGTTTCTTCTTGTAAAGATTTAGAGAAAACAGCTAAAAACATACGATCCAAACCAACAGAAGTTTCTACTACGTAAGGGGTGTAGTTTTTGTTTAATTCGTGATCAAAATATTGTAATTTTTTACCCGAAGCATCTTCGTGTGCCTTTAAATCAAAGTCTGTACGGGAATGGATCCCTTCTAGTTCTTTAAAACCAAATGGGAAGTTAAATTCTATATCTGCTGCGGCATTGGCATAGTGTGCTAATTTATCGTGATCGTGAAAACGGTAATTTTCTTTACCTAAACCAAGGGATAAATGCCATTTTAAACGGGTTTCTTTCCAATATTCGTAATACTTCATTTCTTCCCCTGGGCGCACAAAAAATTGCATTTCCATTTGCTCGAACTCGCGCATACGAAAAATAAACTGGCGGGCTACAATTTCGTTACGAAACGCTTTACCTGTTTGAGCAATTCCAAAAGGAATCTTCATACGACCCGATTTTTGAACGTTAAGAAAGTTTACAAAAATACCTTGAGCGGTTTCTGGTCGTAAGTATAAATCTGTAGCGGTATCTGCAGAAGCCCCTAGTTTGGTTCCAAACATTAGGTTAAACTGGCGTACATCTGTCCAGTTTTTAGATCCCGTATCTGGATCGGCAATGCCTAATTCTTCAATTAGCAGTTTTACATCGGCTAAATCCTCCTTTTCTAAAGAGCTTCCCATACGGGAAAGGATGGCTTTATAATTTGCTAAATATTTTACTACTCTTGGGTTGGTAGTTTTAAATTCTTCTTCGTTAAAAGCTTCTCCAAAACGCTTTGCTGCTTTGGTAATTTCTTTATTTGCTTTCTGAAGAATTTTTTCTGCATAATCTTCTATAAGCACATCGGCACGATAACGCTTTTTAGAATCCTTATTATCTATTAAAGGATCGCTAAATGCATCTACATGTCCAGAGGCTTTCCATGTGGAGGGATGCATAAAAATAGAGGCATCCAAACCAACAATATTTTGATGCATTTGCACCATACTCTTCCACCAATATTCGCGGATGTTTTTTTTAAGTTCAGCTCCGTTTTGACCATAGTCATAAACGGCACTTAAACCATCGTATATTTCACTAGATCCAAAGATGTAACCATACTCTTTGGCGTGCGATATTACTTTCTTAAAAGTATCTTCCTGTTTTGCCATAATAGCGCAAAAATAAAGGAATTTATCAGTTTATAAAACTACCGTAGACGGAATTCGGAAATGTCTTTTAATTCTGTATCAAAATACACCTCTAAGGTGTAAGTTCCCGATACAATTTTACTAGGATCTATAGATATAAATTTACAGATTTCTGTTTTTTCATTATTGTAAAAAAAACGTTGTTTATCACTATATTTTATTAGTCTGCCTTTTTTGTTTTTTTTAGAAATTAAGTCTCCTAGAAGCTTTTTGTCTGGGTTAAACAATTTAAAATAGACCATTTTACTCTCGCTTATTAGTTGGTTGTCTGGCTTTGCATAAGTACAGACCTTTATTTGGTTTACTTTTTTTAGCCTATCAGTCTTAAGAATTTTTCCATTCTTTTTAACATAAACCCCCATTCCCTTAGATTCGTAAAAAGCTAAATCTTTTCTTTTTTTTATTTTAGAATTTAATTTTTCATTTTTAAAATTCAGTTCATTTTGCGCTACTTTAAAAGCCTTTATTTCCAGTTTTTTTGCTTCCAAACTATCTTTTATTAATCGATTTACAATTTGTAGGCTGTCGTTTATTTGGAATAAGTTGCTTTTTTCTGTTTTTAACCTATTAATTTGATTTCTATATCTATTCAAAAAAGAAATTTTGGGCTTTAAAACGCTAATAACCTGGTACAAGCTGTCTGTTTTGGTTTTGGATAGGGTAAGCTGTGTTTGTAAATCCGAGTTTTCAAGTTCTATTCCTTCAAGGTTTTTAGATAATTGTTTTAGTTCTATCAATAAATCCTCTTTTTCTTTAAGAAATGTATTAATTTTTTTTTGGTTTTGTTCTTTTTCTTCTTTTTCTTCTTTTATCTGAATGGCTATATAAGAGGTGATTCCTAGTAGAATTACAATTAGCCCAAGTAGTAGCCAATGGATTTTTTTTATACCCATGTATTATTTATTGTTGGTTAATCCCTGTAAATTTACGGAATAGATAGAGATCCATGATTATTAACTTCCTAGATTTTGTTTTACCTAAGACTTGTGCTGCCTGCACTAAAATTTTATTTAAGAACGAAAATCAAATTTGTACTTTATGTAGAAACGATCTTCCCTTAATGAATTCGGCATTAATTACAAGTAAGCTAATTACAAAGCTTTTCGAGGAAAATGCAGAGATAGAAAAATTTACTAGTTTATTAAATTTTGAAAAGGAAACCGAAGTGCAAGAATTGCTTCACAATCTAAAATACCGCGGACATCAAAAATTGGGAATTTTGTTGGGGGATTGGCATGCTAGTTTATTAAAAAAAGACTCTTATTTTGAGGATATAGATGTGGTTATTCCTGTGCCAATTCATAAAAATAGATTCAGAAAAAGAGGGTATAACCAAGTAGCTTTATATGCAACAACACTAGCCACTCATTTTAGGGCAGATTATAACGATCGTATTTTGGTAAAATCTAGGTATAAAAAATCGCAAGTATTCTTAAACCGTAAAGAGCGTTTTAATAATATAGTAAACAGTATAAAGGTTAATAATTTAGACGAATTAGAAAACAAGCATGTCCTTTTGGTAGACGATATTGTTACTACAGGTGCCACAATAAAAGCTTGCAGTCGTTTTTTAAAACAAACAAACTGTAAAATTAGTGTGGCTAGTATTGCTTTAGCGTATGGCGAAGGCTTATAATTTTATAAGTTTTCGTTTCTTTGCTAAAAAAAGTATGTTGCGTAGTTTTAGATATTTTGGTTTTACCACATTAGCATGTTTGCTTCTTTTTAATTGTGCAAAAAGAGGAAGTATTACGGGTGGTCCAAAGGATGAAACACCGCCGGAATTATTGCGTGCTACGCCTCCTAATAAGTCTACTAACTTTAAGAAAAAGGAAATCCAGTTAACCTTTGACGAGCTAGTTACTATAGAAAAGCCCGACGAGCAAATTTTAATTTCTCCTCCCATGAAAAACAAACCAGAGATTAAGCCTCTGGGATTTGCTAGTAAAACTATAAAAATTAAGCTTTTAGATACATTGCTTCCTAATACCACATATACTATTAATTTTGGAAACAGTGTTGTAGATTATAACGAAAAAAATCCTTTTTCTTTTTTTCAGTATGTTTTTTCTACAGGTAATGTATTGGACTCTTTAAGTTTTAGAGGGGAAGTAAGAGATGCATTTAAACAAAAATTACAGCCCAATACTTCGGTATTTTTATATGAGGAAAATGAAACCTCTACAGATTCTATAATTTATAATACATTGCCTAGATATGTTTCTAGTACGTTAGATTCTACGACTTTTCAGTTTAATAATTTAAAAGCAGGGAAGTATAGATTAATAGCACTTCAGGATAAAAATAAAAATTACAAGTTTGACCCAAAAATAGATCAAATTGGTTTTATAGAAAATACTATTTCTATACCAGAGGACAGTATAGCAAATCTTAGTGTTTTTAAAGAAATTCCCGATTTTAAATATGTAAGAGCTAAACAACTCTCTAAAAATCATTTTCAAGTTGGTTTTTCGGGAACTTTAGAAGAACCTAGTATTGCTGTTTTAGGAGATTTCCCAGATAGTTTGCAATTCAAAACTAGATTGTTTAAACACCCTAAAAAAGATACGTTAGATTATTGGGTAAAACCCTTTGTAGCGCAGGATTCTATTATATTTAAAGCAATTAATGGGAAGGAAATAGATACTATTATATCTAGGTATAAAGATCAACATAAAGATTCTTTAAAGATTAATGTAACGCCACAGAGTATTTTAAAATTAAAAGAAGCCATTTTAATTTCGGCCAATACCCCTTTAGAAAAGTTAGACGAAAAATTAATAAGTATTTTAGATAAAGACACGCTTCCTGTGGCTTTTACGGTTAAGAAAAACAATCTAGAAAACGAATATAGGATTGACTTCTCTTCTTACGAGGATAGTAACTATAGAGTAGAGTTGTTACCTAATGCTGTGGAGGACTTTTTAGGAAATACACTAAAGGATACTATTGTTTTTAATTTTAGGACTTTAGAGAATAGTGCCTATGGTACTTTAAAGGTTACTATTGCTAACAAGAACGATGCTAATTTAATAGTACAATTAGTCCAGGCGAAGGAGGTTAAAAGCTCTAAAGCGATTGGTGCTACTGGACAAGCCAATTTTCTGGGTATAACACCAGGGAAATACAGTATTAAAATAATAGAGGATACAAATAATAATGGGAAATGGGATACGGGTAATTATCTTAATAAAATACAGCCCGAGCGTATTTTTTATTTCGAAAAGCAAGTGGACATTCGAGCCAACTGGGATGTTAAACAAGAGGTAAGTTTACCTTAGCATTTTTTTAATGTAATTTGGAAGGTAGTTCCTTTATCTTTTTCTGACTGGGCTACTTTTATATTTCCTTTATGGTAATCTACTATTATCCTACGGGCTAACGATAAACCTAATCCCCAACCGCGTGTTTTAGTAGTGTAACCAGGTTCGAAAACTCTTTTAAATAAAAATTTAGATAGTCCCATACCTGTATCGATTACTTGAATTTTTACATGCTGTTTTTCTTCGATAACCTTAACGGTTAAATCTCCTTTACCTTTCATGGCATCTATTGCGTTTTTTACCAAGTTTTCGATAGTCCAGCCATAGAGTTCTTTATTTAGTTTTACTAGAATGGAAGAGTCGGGTACTTCTAATTTAAACTGTATTAGTTTGGAGCTTCTTGCTTTTAGGTATTCAAAGGCATCTTCGGTTTCTCCAATAACATTCATTAACGTTAAAGAGGGTTTGGAGCCAATTTTAGAAAAGCGCTCTGTAATCATATTTAGACGGGTAATATCTTTTGTTATTTCATGGATATAACTGGGGTCTATGTTTTCGGACTTTAATATTTCTATCCACCCTACTAAGGACGATAGCGGAGTACCTAGTTGGTGAGCCGTTTCTTTTGCCATACCTGCCCACAGCTTATTTTGTTCGCTTATTTTGGAGGTGTTAAAAAAGAAATAGACCATGCCTATTAAGAGTAAAACAATTAGGAAAATGGCTATGGGATAATACTTTAATTTGTTTAAAATAGACGAATCGCCATAATACAAATATTGTTTGTTGTTATTGGGTAAAGGAATAACTATGGGGTCGTTTACTAGTTTTAGCGAGGCAATATATTTTTTAAAAAGTTTAGGATCTTCTATAATTTTTTTAGAAATATTACGGTGCATATTTACAGTCCCGTCTGTATTAAGATTAACAATAGGGATTTTATTATTACTGGTTATAATTAGTAGATTAAGCTCCAGGTAATCGTTCTTGTTTTCTGTAGTAATGGATTTTTGGGATTGTGCCCAAATCTTCATTTTATCCCGTTCCACATCTTTTAGTCTTTCAAAAAATAGCGTGGTGTTCCACAATAGTAATCCTAAAATAATAAACAATGCCGAAAGCATAAATACTTTGGATATTCTATTGTGGGAAAAGAAACTC
Organism: uncultured Aquimarina sp.; assembly: GCA_937958735.1. Taxonomy (GTDB): domain Bacteria; phylum Bacteroidota; class Bacteroidia; order Flavobacteriales; family Flavobacteriaceae; genus Aquimarina. The sequence goes on from CALGNG010000329.1 coordinate 6,517, forward strand.
ATTATTTGCTAATTATAGGTTTATAGGCGTTGTTAAGAGGGTTGCTGTCTGCCATTTTTTTAGATGGATTAATCTGGAGACTTTTAATTTTAGCTTTTGCCGTATTTATTTCAAAACTATAGGTCGGATATCCCCAAGCCCAGTCTTCTAAAACCTCTACATTGTCCATTCCTTTTTTCTCTCCCCGCATAAGGGATAAAGGAATGTAATATTGCTTTTTAGTACCGTCTTCTAAGACGGCTTCTATTTCTATAGGCATAGGCATAGTTCCTTTTCTTTCTAAATTTACCAATGTCTTCTTTCCTTTATCTTCTACACTGTTAATACCATAATCTATAGTATTGGTGGTTTGTGTCCAATCGGTTAAATACCAATCCAGTTGTAGTCCAGATGCTTTTTCTGCAATGCGCTTAAAATCGTTAGGTTTAGGGTGTTTAAATTTCCAAAGGTAGTAATAGTTCTTTAAGGATTTCTTAAGGGCTTCTTCGCCTATAATATAGCCTAATTGTTCTAAGAAAACAGCGCCTTTAGCATAAGCAGAAACGCCATATGCAAAATTAAAACTATACCTGTCTGCATGGGTAGTTTGGGGTTGCTCTATTCCAGAAGTAGCCAATTTGTAGTAAGATTTGTAACTGTCGCTGTTGGGAAATTCTTCTTGTAAACCTAAGATTTCGTTTTCAGCTAAATTAGATATATAAGTAGTAAAACCTTCGTCCATCCATTCGTGTTTGGCTTCGTTGGTAGCTAAAATATGCTGAAACCAAGCATGTCCCATTTCGTGAGCCGTAACTCCAAATAGGCTTCGGTAGTTTCGGTCTCCAGTAATAAGGGTACACATGGCATATTCCATACCACCATCACCACCTTGTATTATAGAATATTGTGGGTAGGGGTAAGGGCCTATATTGCGCTCGTAATATTCCATTAATTGCAAAACAGCAGGTTGTAATTTTTTCCAATTTTCTTGGTATTTCTTTTCATTTTTATAAAAGAAATGCAACTCTTTGTCTTTATTAAAAATTAAGATGTCGTGGGTGTAATTTGGGTCTGCAGCCCAAGCAAAATCGTGTACATTTTCAGCTTTAAAATGCCATTGTATTTTTTTTCCTTTTTTATGAAAAATAGTTTCTCTGGTATATCCATGACCTATTTTTTTGGGGTTTTGTAGGACTCCTGTTCCAGCAACAGTATAGGAGTTGTCTAAGGTTAACTTTACGTCGTAATTTCCAAAAACACCATGGAACTCTCTTCCAATGTAAGGGTCTGCATGCCAGCCTTCATCATCATACTCTGCCAATTTAGGGTACCATTGAGTCATAGACAATGCTACGCCTTCTTTATTATTTCTTCCAGAACGTCTAATTTGCTTAGGTACTTGTCCTTCGAAATTTAAGGTAATATAGGAGGTGCTTTTAGGTAAAATAGATTGGGTTAGGCTTACTTCTAATACTGTCCCAGATAAGGTTACATTGGTTTCTTTACCATCTACTTTAATGGAGTTGACTTCTAAAAAACCAATTTCGTTAGGGCCTAATTTAGAAATACGATCTCCTACTCTGGAATCTGGATCTTTAATGGTCCGCGAGCGTACATCCATTTCGCTATTAGGCTGGAAGGCATTAAAGTAGAGATGAAAAAAAATCTTATTAAGGGTGTCGGAAGAATTGTTGGTGTATTTAATTATTTCCGAACCTTTGTACTCGAATTTTTGAACATTCATTTTTACATCTATCAGATAATCGGCTTGTTGTTGCCAATAAGTACTTTCTGCTTGGGAGGTGGCTATTTTAGCGGTAAAAAGGGATAGGAATATTAAGGTATATTTAAACATTTCTTATATTTTTTGAGCTATTATAATAGCGTTATATAAATTTACCATTTTACCCGATTTAGAAATTGTAGAAAAAGCACTTCCAGTATCGTCGCCAAGGGCTACATTGCTTTTAGAAGCGTTACCACTATCCATAATTACTTTTTTTACTTGTGCAGCGGTTAGTTTAGGAAAGTACGAGCGTATTACGGCTGCTACTCCTGCTACAGCTGGTGCGGCCATAGAGGTTCCTTGTAAAAACTCGTAAGTGTTTAATGGAGTGGTCGAATATATTTTTACACCAGGGGCAAATATATCTACATTTTTTGTTCCGTAATTAGAAAAATTAGCGACCATTTGCGAACCATATTCATAATTTAAGGCTCCAATGGTTATAAAGTTATCCGAAATTTCTGGTATGGACATAGTTTGGTCGTTGGGATAGACATCTACCGTATCCAAATTTTTAGCATCGTTACCTGCTGCATTTACAATTAGGACATCTTTTGATGCGGCATATTTTATAGCTTCTCTTACCCATTCTGGATGTGTAGAATAATACTTTCCAAAACTGGTATTAATTACTTTTGCACCATTATCTACGGCATATCTAATTGCTAAGGAAATATCTTTGTCGTATTCGTCTCCATTTGGTACAGCACGTACTGCCATAATTTTTACATTATTGGCAATTCCTCTTATTCCTATTTTGTTTTTGCGATTTGCAGCAATAATTCCAGCAACATGGGTTCCGTGTTTGGCATCTTCTAGTTTTGGATCTGGTCCACCTACTTTATTATTTCCATAATATTTTGTAGATAAATTATTTTCGTCATCTCCTAAAACTTTGCGGGGGTTTAGATCTAGGTTATAGTGTGTGGCTTTGCGTTCTTGTAAAGTACTTACATATCCTTCAAAGCTTTCTATAAAGTCTACCATACTTTTTCCCTCTTCCACATTACCGTACATTCTTAAAAGGATTTGCTTTTGTTGTTGTTCGGTATCGCTTTGGGCTACCATTCCTAACAATTCTTTAGTAGTGTAGGTGGGTTTTCCTAATTGTTTAGTAGCAAAGGCATGGGCGCTTTTTAATTTGGCCAATAAAGGGGTATACTGCTGTAAGGTTTGTGTGTTTTCTTGTATTTCTTTATCATATTCGGCTTTAGCCTTAATGTACAATTGGTGTGCGGATTTGTCTTTATCGGAAAGTGTGGAGGGGTTTACATTTTCGAAACGAGATTTGTTATCCCTAATTATGCGTGTAAACTCTAGGTTTTCGTCAACAATATCCCCTAAGAAATTCCATCCATGGATATCGTCTATATAGCCATTACCATCATCGTCTTTTCCATTTAATTTTTCTTTAGGATTTTTCCAAATGTGGCCTTTAAGATCTTCGTGATTAATGTCTATACCGCTATCTATTACAGCCACAATTACGGTAGTGTTTTTTTTGTGATTTAATAATTGGTTGTAGGCTCTGTCCACGCTCATTCCAGGTATGGTATCCAATAATAAATCTGCATGATTCCAGTTTTTTAACTGTGCTCCTGTTAGAGGTGAGGTTTTAAGGGGGATATTATCTACGTTTTCTTGAGAAGTATTTAATATTTTAGGATTTAAGGAAAAACAACTAGATAATAATAATGATACTCCTAGACTTACAGGAGCTATTTTTAAAAATGTATTCATACTTTTTTTAATTAAAAAGTTCGTTAAAACTATATCTATTTTTCAGCCTTACTCCTTTTTCGGTTTGCTGAACGGTTATTATTTCTTGGTGGGCATCGTGTTGTAAAAACAAGTACCAGTTATTGGCGGCGGCCTTTTCCAAGAACACTTTTTTTTCTTCTAAGGTTATTATTGGACGTGTATCGTACCCCATTACGTAAGGTAGTGGGATATGTCCCGCTGTAGGGAGTAAATCTCCCATAAAAACGATGGTTTTCTTTTGATATTGCAGGATAGGTAGCATCTGTTTTTCGGTATGTCCATCCACATAACAAATAGCAAAAGGTAACTCCTTCGCGTTTGCATAATTACCTTGGGGAGTTACAAATTTTAATTGCCCACTTTTTTCTAAAGGCATTAAATTTTCGGTTAAAAAAGAGGC
>CALGNG010000330.1 GCA_937958735.1 uncultured Aquimarina sp.
TTTTAAACCTAGAGACCAATACGTTGGATACCGAAGTAATATCCTTAGCAAATGGAGTCGAACAAATTGTAGCAAAAGATAATAAACTATATGTATCCCACAAAGGTGCTTTTAGTACTAATAATATTATTTCTGTAATAGATACAACTAATGGTAATAATGTAGAAACAATTACAGTAAAAGATAATCCAGACGAGTTGTTTTTCTCTCCAGATGGTACATTAGTAGTCCTTTCAGAAGGAAACCCAACTTTTAATTCTTCATTCGAAATAACAAGTAGAACGACATCGGCAATTTCTTTTATAGACATATCCAATAATACCGTTACTAGAGAAATAAATTTTCCTGTTAACGAAAATTCAGAACTAATGTCTTTAGAAGCTAATAGTATTTTTTATTATTCGGGGACAAAAGTTTTTGAAATCTCGGTAAATGCCACTAATTTAGCTGACAGAGCAGACGGTGTAGAGGTTGGAAGTATTTTTGGAATGAATGTAAAGGATACTAACTTATATACAGTAAGTGCTTCCTTTCTAGAATTTAGCAGCTTAACAGTATTCGATATACCTACTAAAACACCCACTTTTTCTACAGCAGTGGGCGTTGGAGCATCTAAAATATATTTTAATTAAAATATAGTTATTGGTTTTACTTGGGGTTTTAGCCAATAATCTAAGGCTCGGTAAGTTTTCTTACCGAGCTGTTTTATTTTATATTGCCTTGTTATAAGGCTCTAGTAACTGCACTTGATCCTGTATTCGTTGTATAACCAAGCCCATCATACGCTTGTTTAACGAAGAAGAATTGTTAATATATTCTGTATACTCTTCTATAGTAAAAAAACCTACAATCATTCCCTTAAGACTATTTCTAAATTTAATATCCTTTTGAATAGAATTTTCTATATAATGAAGTCGCTTTTCTAAGTTAATTTCATAAAAAACATTTTTATTTTTGCGGATATAATTTTTAAAGGTTTCTAACAGTAAATCATTTTGAAGTTTTATAACAGGACGTAAAACTTTATTCTGAAAATACTCTTCACTACTCATATTAGGAAGAATTTTTGCGGATAAAATTTGTGGCCTTAACTGTACAATTGAATAATCGCGTGTTTCCATAATTAACAAGTTTCTTAAATATACAATTTAGCTATATTGTTTTTTAAAAATTAAAATAAGCTATTAACAAGTTTATGAACAATTAATAGCCACCCAACCCTAATTTTATGTTTAAATCTATTAATCCGTATACATCTATAACACTTAAAAAATATGCTTTAACTACAAAACAAGAAGTCGATGTAATTTTGTTTAAAAGTAAAGAGGTACATTTAAATTGGGAAAATCAATCTATATCGAACAGATCACAACAAATTAGAAATGTTGGGACTTTATTGTATAAAAATTTGGAGATAGCGGCCCAATTAGTAACACAAGAAATAGGTAAACCAATAACACAGTCTAGAGCAGAAATAGAAAAATGTATTGCTTTATGTAATTTTTATGCCGAAAAAGCTTCTGTTTTTTTAGAAAAAAAACAAGAAAAAGGAGAAATAGAAAGCTATGTTTCTTATGAGCCTTTAGGGGTTATTTTAGGAATTATGCCATGGAACTATCCTTTCTGGCAAGTATTTAGATTTGCTATTCCTACTCTAATATCGGGAAATTCCGTATTAGTTAAGCATGCTTCTAATGTTGGAGGATGTGCTTTGTATATAGAAGCTATTTTTAAAGAGGCAATTAATTTACCTAATGTATATCAAAATATATTTTTAGATAATAGCGCAACCCAAAATTTAATTTCTAATAATTTAATTAAAGGAATTAGCCTTACAGGAAGTACCCAAGCAGGAAGAAGTGTAGCGAGGGAAGCAGGTAAATATTTAAAACCGGTTGTGTTGGAACTAGGAGGAAGCAATGCACTAATTGTATGTAAAGATGCCCATTTAGATAAAGCAGTTAAAGCCTGTGTGGTGGGAAGATTTCAAAATAATGGGCAAAGTTGTATAGCTGTAAAACGCGTATTGGTAGACAAATCTATAGAAAAAGAATTTACGAAAATGCTAATTGTTGCAGTACAAGAATTAAAAATAGGGAACCCATTAGATAGCAATACCTATATAAGTGTTTTGTCAAGACCAGAATTTATCGCTCCGTTAGCAAAAAAAATAGAAACCTCTATAAAAGAAGGCGCTTCTTTAATTTATGGTGGTAATTATAAAGCGGCATACTTCGAACCTACAATAGTAACAAATGTAACCTCAAAAATGCCATTATTTAAGCAAGAAACTTTTGGTCCTATTTTACCTATTACTTCTTTTTTATCTATAGCAGAAGCTATAGAACTGGCCAATGCTACAGATTATGGCTTGGGAGTTTCTATTTTTACCGAAGATGTAAAAGCAATAAAAGAAATTATTCCCAAATTTAAAGATGGAGCCGTATTTATAAACAATATCGTAAAAAGCATTCCACAATTGCCTTTTGGAGGTACAAAAACATCTGGATTAGGTAGAGAATTAGGAGAAGAAGGTATAAAGGCCTTTGTAAATATAAAAACTGTAGTAATTAAGTAAACGAAAGTTTTTATAATAAAACCAACCTACTTATATTTGTTTAAAATTACAATACACAATGTTCGAATTTGACCAATACTTAGGCTTTTTAGCATTTTTAACCATCCTTACTATTGGATTTTGGTTAATGATTTTTCTAGTATCTATCATTCCTTTTTGGATTGGAGGATCTGTTATAGAAATATTAAAATACAGAGGAAAAGAGATTAAGTATAAGCCTTAATTTTGTTTTTATAAAGTATAGCATAGAGCCAACTATTTTTTAGTTGGCTTTTTGTGTTACAGTCTTTAAAATTATTAACTTAGATTTTAAACAATTATATATTTTGTGAAGTAAATAAAGACTTTGCTTATAAATTTGTAAAAGAATAAAATTACTATAAACACACCAAAGATGTCAGACGATAAGAAAATAATTTTCTCAATGTCAGGGGTTACCAAAACCCATAAAGGAGCCAATACACCAGTGCTTAAAAACATCCATCTAAGCTTTTTTTATGGAGCTAAAATTGGAATTTTAGGTCT
>CALGNG010000331.1 GCA_937958735.1 uncultured Aquimarina sp.
AGTATGATTTTTTTACAAGATGTCGTACACCAGAATTAGCTACAGAAATCACAGTAATGCCTATCCATCAAGTAGGAACGGATGCGGCTATATTATTTAGTGATATCCTAGTGGTGCCACAAGCGATGAATGTAGAGGTGCTAATGAAAGATGGAATAGGTCCTTGGTTACCCAATCCAATTCGTTCTCAAAAAGATGTAGATCAAGTTATTGTTCCTAATGTAGAAGAGGAGCTGGGTTATGTGCTTGATGCGATTAAAATGACCAAAGAGGCTTTAAATGATGAGGTGCCTTTAATTGGTTTTGCAGGTTCGCCTTGGACTATTTTGTGTTATATGGTGCAGGGGCAAGGTTCTAAGAATTTTGATAAAGCAAAGGCTTTTTGTTTTCAGGAACCTATTGCAGCCCATACTTTGTTACAGAAAATAACCGATACTACGATTGCTTACCTAAAAGCGAAAGTGGTAGCTGGTGTAGATGCCGTACAGGTGTTTGATAGTTGGGGAGGAATGTTGTCTCCAGTAGATTATCAAGAATTTTCTTGGAAGTATATACAGCAAATTATAGATGCACTTAAAGACGATATTCCAGTAATAGCTTTTGGAAAAGGATGTTGGTTTGCTTTAAAAGAAATGGGGCAATCTGGAGCTTCTGCTTTAGGGGTGGATTGGACTTGTTCTGCAGTAAATGCAAGATATTTATCGGGAGGAAAAATAACACTACAAGGTAATTTTGACCCTTCTCGTTTATTGTCTCCACCTAATGAAATTAAAAAGATGGTAACTCAGATGATTAATGAGTTTGGTAAGGATAGGTATATTGCTAATCTTGGCCATGGTATATTGCCTAATATACCGGTAGCCAATGCTATGGCTTTTGTAGAGGCGGTTAAAGAGTATAAAGGATAGAGGGAGTGTTTGTTTAGGTGGATTTTGAATCTTAGATAAACATATATTTGTATAAAAAAAGCAGAAGAAATTTAATTTCTTCTGCTTTTTTAGTTTTGAATGTAATGGTAATCTATTATTTGGCTCTAAAATGAATTAAATTGCCATTAATGGTTTCTTTCCAGGTAGTTCCAACAGGTCTAATGTGGTAACGCATTTCATATTTAAAACCTCTTTTTAGTTTCTCTTTTTTAAAAGGAAGGGTAATCACAATATTAGAAGTGCCTTTTTTAACAGTTATTATCTTCGAAGTAATCCATTTTTTTCCTAACCATATGGCTACAGCAACTTCGCGACTTTTTTTAGCGGTGTAGCTAAAGGGTAGGTCTACGGAAGTGCTTAGGGCTTTAAATTTTATATCTCCAGTGTATTTTATTATATCTTTTTTTGGTTTTAGAGCAAGGGATGAAGAGCATAAAGTAAAGCCTATAACTAAGGCTAATAGTGTTTGTGTTAGTTGTTTAAAAAATCTCATGTCATATAATATTTATTAGTATTATAGCCAAAAATAATACCAAAACATATATTAGATTAATTTATTGAGTTAATTATAAGTTAAAATTTTATTCTTAAAAAGAAGTGTTATTTTTTTTTCGTATATATTATATAAGGTATTTTTGTTTACAAAGAGGGGTAAATTAATATTTAATAATTTCAAATTCACTTCTTCGATTAGTTTGGTGTTCCTCTTCGGTACAAATTTTGTCTTTGCAATTTATTAAAGGTATAGATTCTCCAAAGCCTTCAAAAGCAAGTCTTCTGGCGTTTATATATCCCACTAAGGCTAAGTAGTTTCGGGTGGATTCTGCCCTGCGCTCGGACAATAGTTGATTGTAAGACTCTGTTCCTCTACTATCTGTATGGGCACTAATTTTTATATAAACTTTAGAATATTTTTCTAGTTTTAAAGCCAATTCATCCAATACTTTTTTGGAATCTTTTCTAATATTCCATTTATTAAAATCAAAATAAATAGGAGGAACTTCAAAAAATAATTTACCATTACGTTCTTTAACAGGTGGTCCCACTTTGTCTGCAAGTAATTGTTCTTTTGTGTTGGATAGAGTTAGTAGAGGTGTCGTCGTTGGTGTTTTTTTAACGGCTATAGGTATTTCTTTTTTTGCTAAATAAAGGATGTAAGTTTGTGCTTCTTGTTCTTTAGTTAAAAAAGCTTTAGTTTGGGTTATGTAATGGTTAGCGGATGCGGTTAGGTCGTAACGACCAGGAAGAAGATTAGTGCTAAAAGCACTAATACTATCCAATTTTTTGTTAACTAGTTCTTTCTTATCCTTGTTAACCAAGTTTACGGTAACATTAGGAATAAGGTCTTTAGATGCTAAATCACGTATTTCAAATTTAGTTTTTATAGGGTTGGGGAATATTTTTCCAATCTGTGTAAAGGCATAAACATCATCGCCGCCTTTTTGACGGTTAGATGCAAAAAAACCTTTATTAGATTCGTGGTAGGTCAAAGAAAAATCATCGAAACTAGAATTTATAGGCGCTCCTAAATTAACAGGAGTATTAAAGCTGTCTAGTTTTTTTTTGGAAGCAAAAATATCTAGCATCCCTAAGCCTAAATGTCCATTAGAAGAAAAAAATAAATCGCCATTTGGGTTTATAAAAGGAAATTGCTCCCTGTTTATAGTGTTAATTTTAGAACCTAGATTTTTAGGGATCCCATAAGTGCCATCGGTATTAATTGTTACGCTATACAAGTCAAAGTCTCCTAAGCCACCAGGCATATTGGAAGCAAAATATAAGACAGTGCCTTCTGGGTTTAGTGCTGGGTGCTCTATAGTGTAGTTTATGTTATTAAAAGGGAGTTTTTTTGGTTTAGACCAAGTAGATAGACTGTCAGATTTTACAGATTTGTATAGATGTATGGCATTGTTTCTAATGCTATCAAACTTTTTGCCACGCTCGTTATTACTTTTAGAAAGGTATAATGTTTTCCCGTCTTTACTAAAGCAAAAGTTTCCTTCGTGTAGATTGGAGTTTACTTTTTGGGAAAAAGAACTGGCTTCGCCAGTAGGTTGTTTTAGGCTGTCTAATTTAATTTTATAAATATCTAAAAAAGGGCGATGTGTCCATTTGTACCTTTTTTCTAATAAGGTGTTAGGAGATCTGTCGGATGTGAAATAAAGGACACTATCCCTTTGTACAGCGCCAAATTCTGCTTGGTCAGAGTTAAAGGTGGCAGGCTTAATAGTGTAGTCGTCATCTTTAAGCTTAAATTCTTCGATGGTAGCAATAACTTCGGCTCTTTTTTTGTGAGAAATAGTGTTGTTTTTTTGGTACAACTCTAGATAGGGAATGGCTTTATCATATTCTCCTAAGGCAGAAAGTACTTGGTATAACTTAAAGTTAAGGTGGTTGTCGTAAGTTTTGTTTTTTCCAGTAAACTTTCCTTTAGTAACATAGGTAAGGTATCTGTAGGCATTTCTAAATTGAAAGGTGTTATAGTAAGCAATGGCTATTTTTTGCACATTATTTTTAGTAAGTTTAGAATGGTCTATATCTTTTTTATATTCGGTAATAGCATTTAGAAAATCGCCATTATCAAAAAAACGATCGGCCCTGCTTCTTTTCTGGGAGAAAGAGGTGTGGGCAATACATAAGCCTATAAGTAAGGTTAAAAGGTGTTTCATAGTGTTTAATAGAATCTAGGAGAAACATAATTTTTACCTAGAGATAAAAGGTCAAAATCAAAAGTGATTATTATTTCGTGACTACCATTTCCAAGTGTATTAAAATCGTTTAAAGAGTAATCATAAGCATAGCCCAATCTAATGTTTTGGGTAGCTTGGAAGCCTGCTATAGCGGATACACTTTCTTTAAACCTATAAGAAGCTCCAATTTCGAACTTATTGGCGTAGAGGTAGTTTAGGTTAGTGCTAAAAGAAAAAGGACTGCCTATTACTTGTTGTGCTACAATAGATGGTTTTAGCTTCGATTTTTCAGAAAATTCATAAACATAACCAGCAATGCCATAGAGATGGGTAGCCTTTTCGGAAACGCTGATGTTTCTAATAGAAGCTTTTTGAGGCAATACATTAGGCGCAGATAATCCCGCGTAAAAACGATCTCCGTACAAAAACAAGCCTACTCCAAAGGTAATAGACGACTCGGAAATTTTTTGATTAAAGGCAGGGTCATCCGAAACATTGGAGTCTAGTGCGTTAATATTTAAGCTATTAAATCCTGCTTTTAGTCCATAGGCTAATTTAAGGCCAGAAGATATTTGGGTAATATAAGCAAAATCTATGTTGGCAAAATCGTTGGTTACGGATATGGCGTCTCCAATCTCATCTCTAACATAGTTAATGCTTAGTTCTACGTTTCTTTTAGTAGGGAAATTAATAAAAGCATTGGCTGTTTTGGGTGCTCCCTCAATCCCTTGCCATTGGTTTCGGTATAATAATCCGCCCGAAATTACTCCAGGTTGGTCCTTTACATAAGCAGGGTTAACCGTGCTCATATTATAAATATATTGGGTGTATTGTGGGTCTTGTTGCGCTAATACGCTGGCGCAAAAAATAAGGCTAATAATATAAAATAAATGCAACTTCATGCTTATTTGCTTAGGTAAAAGCTTCCTTGAATAGGAATGTTATTTTTAAAATTAGGTTTTAGGACATAAAAGTATACTCCCGACGGAAGTTGATTGCCAAGACTTAAAGATCGGTTACCTTGTCCTCTAAATTCTTCAGAATCTTTAGAGCCTTCAAAGACGATAGTTCCAAAGCGGTTATAAATTTCAAGTTCAAAATTCGGAAAGGCTTCGGGGATGTTAAAGATCCCTTTTTCGTCGTTTCGTATTAAAACAAAACTGTCATTCCTTCCATCGTTATTAGGAGTAACTCCATCTTGAAGTTCTAAAGGACATTCTACTTCTAGCAGTACTGCTCCACTGGCATCTCTAAGAATGCGTTTTTCTCCAATGTTTAGGATGTCTATTAGTACCTCTACCCGATCGGATTCGCAATTCTCGGAATCTACATTAGCTAGATAAAGTGTGGTGTTGTCTATAAGAATAGGGTTGTTTGTAATAGGCGTGTCACTATCAAAAGTAGGATACCAGTTAAAATTCAGGATACTTACCTCAATATCGTTAAGGCGTTTGGCATCTAGGATGCAAAATGAGCTTAAGGGAATTTCTGGTATTTCTAAGTCTATAATCTTAATTTCTATATTTATAATAGAAGGTTCGCAAGGGCTTTGGTTGGGAATGCTGTATTCGAAATTATAGGTGTCTCCAGGTAAATTAGAAAAGTCAAATAAGGCTTCTTCATTTAAAACCATGGTAATGTCTAATGCGGTAAATGTTCCTATAAGCGGGGTGTTATTTCTTAATATAGAAAATAGGCTTAAGCTGGCGTCGGATTTACATCTTGTAAGGCTAATGTCGCCGCTTACTTCTATAGGCTGTGTAATTTCTATAGTTACTTCTGCGGTATCTGTAGAGGTGCTACAAGTACCTCCTCCAACTGTATAGATGTAGGAGCCATTGGTTAGGGGTACAAGAGTTGGGTTGGTAACAGAAAATGTACCTAGGTGATCTATAGATCTATAGCCAAAAGGGCCGCTCCAGGTTCCTGTTGGTTCTGGCGATCCTCCTAGAAGGTCAAATAGATTTAAACTTAGGTCGTTGCTACATCTGGTAACACTACTATCCTCTCCAGCAGACCCAGCTTCTACTTCATCTAAAACGGTTAACTCTATTTTTAGAGAGGGAGGAGGGCAAGGAGATGTTTCTTCTATAATGTATTCAAAACTATAAGTTGCAGGAGTAAGGGATTCAAAAGTTACAGTGCTTATAGAAATAGCACCTGTGCTGTCAAGATCAACAAATGTTCCCATTTTAGATATTTCTGTAGGGAGTAATGTAAGCAGGTCTATAGAGGTTTCTACTTTGCAAAAAGTAGCAGTTATTAGCTCGGTTTCTAGTACGGTAGGGGAGACTAGATCTATATTAATTATAGCAACATCTGCCTCTTTATTACATAGAGTATCTCTAGGGATGGTATAGACATATTGGCCTGGTAATAAAATCAAAGTTCTATCTCTAGATATAAATTCTCCAATATGGTCGGCAGATTTATAGCCATTGGGGCCAGTCCAAGTACCTGTTAAATCGAATGTTCCTTCCAGAAAAGAAAATAATTGAATAGTATCGTAATTAGTACAAATAGGTATGTCTCTTTCGATGTTTAGAGGAGGGGTTTCTTTAATTATTTTGAAATTCAAGAAAGAATCGTCTGTGCAATTGCTTGTTGGATGTATAGTGTTATAGGTAAAAGTAAATTCTTCATCTTCTGTTATGGTAGGGAAAATAAAATTATTATCAATAATAGTTCCTGCACTATTGCGCCAAATTCCAGAGTTAGCAATTTCGGTCAAGCGGGGATCTATTTGAAGTAGGCTTCTAAGGTCTATAGACCCCATGCCTTCACATAATTCTATGTTAGAAGTATTTTCGCCAGCATAATCAAAAGGAAGAATCTCTATGGTAACTTCGGCAGTTTCAATGCTACAAGGTGTTTCACAATAATTAATTTCTCCTTCTAAAGCAAAGGGGTTACAACAAGGTATTCCGCTTATTGGGCAGTTTATTTGTGGACTAACACCGTATCTAAAGGTATAGATGCCAGGCTCGGCTAAATCAATATTTATAGTTCCTAGCGAATAATTAATCGAAGGAACAAAATCCTCGATAAGTTCTGGTTGTGATAAGATCCCCAAAGTGGATGGTCCAGAAACTAATTTCCAATTTACATATAAAATATCATCGTAAATAAAGTCTATGTCTTCTTCTTGTGTGAATTCTAATAAGTCAAACAAATTAAATGTAGAGTTGCTGTTAGCGCATATTTGTGGGATGCGTCCTGTTTGTCTAAAAGGTCTTAGATGTTCAAATAAAGTAAAGTTTAGAGTAGTGGTGCTATTTGTGCAAACCCCAGAGCGTTTTAATACTGTATAATCAAATTCATAAGACTTGCATCCAAATCTAAGGCCCTCGTTAATAACTAGGTTGTTATAGATTTCTCGAAAGTTAATGTTAGAGTCTAGTTCGTCGTCTATTTGCCCTAGAGTGTCCGGATCTATTGGAGTAGACCAAAACCCTTCGATATCTTCTTCCTCCAAATACACATCATCTCGTAAATCAATATCGGTATCGAAATCTCCATTAACAATATTACTGCTACAAATAGATGTGGGTTCGGTAAATCCCGAAAATACTTGCCTAACGACAGATATTCTAATAATAGTAGATTGTAGTGTAGTACAATCATTATTTCCAATAACATCGTATCGGTATTCCAGTACTGCTTGGTCTACTAGTGGAATACCAGGTTGGTAAGGGATTTCAATTAATTGATTTCGAGCTCCGCTTACACCCCTAACCCTTGGGTCGGAAGTGCTTAGGAAAGTCCAATTTCCATTAAGATGTGGCGGTGGGACGTTGCCCGAAGATATTAACCCCTCAAAAAGATCGAATTCGCTAGAGTCACAAAATTCAATATTTACATTGTTTATGCCAAAAGCAGGTAAGGCAATACCCGAAAAAGCGCCTAGTACTACGTTTATAGAAACAGCAGGAGTAGCATCGCCACAAGTGGTGTTAAACAATTGAAACGTGTAACGATCTCTATTGGTTTCGTTAGTAGATTCCCTTAAATTCCATACGGCTAAGTTTCCCGAGCTAGAGTCTAAAGCAAAACTATTAGTAGGATCTGTTTGCCAAATTCCTATATCTAGTACTCTTCCTGTAATGTTGGTATATTCATCATAAAGATTAATAATTCCATCGGGAACGGTATCTCCGTCAAAGTCTATGCTAGTAATATCACATATAGTAATGGTCTCTCTTAGGTTGCACTGTCCAAAACTACTAAGAATAGGCATTGTTAGAAAAGAGATGATAAGGAGCGTTTTAATGCTAAATCTTAACATTTATAGTGTTTTAGTGTGTAAAAATAACTTTTTCGATTTAACTTATGTTATGGGATAGGTGCTATTTGCAGTTTTTTTATGTAATTTAAAGACTTTTAGGTTTTGTAGAGGCGAATTAAGGTGGGGGTTTTTAAAAATCGTAAATTTGCCACTTTCAAAATAGAACCTATGAATTACGATTTTAATACAATCGAGGCCAAGTGGCAAAAATATTGGGAAGAAAACCAAACCTTTAAAGCAAGTAACGGCTCAGAAAAGCCAAAGTACTATGCATTAGATATGTTTCCGTACCCATCGGGAGCAGGTTTACATGTTGGACACCCGTTAGGATATATTGCTAGCGATATTTATGCCCGTTATAAACGCCATCAAGGTTTTAATGTACTGCACCCGCAAGGATACGATTCGTTTGGATTACCTGCAGAGCAATATGCTATACAAACAGGTCAACATCCAGCCATTACCACACAAACAAATATTGCTCGTTATCGAGAGCAATTAGATAAAATAGGATTTTCTTTTGATTGGAGTAGAGAGGTCCAGACCAGTAGTCCAGAATATTACAAGTGGACGCAATGGATTTTTGGAGAATTATTTAATTCTTGGTATAACCTAACCACAGATAAAGCAGAATCTATAGATACTCTTATTGCTAAATTTGAGCAAGAGGGTAACGAAAGTGTTGCTGCGGTATGCGATGAAGGGGTAAAAGTATTTTCTGCAGTAAAATGGAATACTTATTCAAGTAAAGAACAACAACAAATACTATTACAATATCGCTTAACATTTTTAGCAGAAACAGAAGTAAACTGGTGTCCAGAATTGGGAACAGTTTTGGCTAACGATGAAATTATAAATGGTGTTTCCGAGCGTGGAGGGTATCCTGTAGTGCGTAAAAAAATGACGCAGTGGAGTATGCGTATTTCTGCGTATGCAGAACGAATGATTCAGGGTTTGAAAGATTTGGATTGGACGGAGAGTATTAAAGAAACCCAACGTAACTGGATAGGAAAATCGGTAGGTGCTAGTGTGCATTTTAATGTATTACCAATAGCTAATAAAGAAAACCCGGAAACGATAGAGGTGTTTACCACTCGTCCCGATACAATTTTTGGAGTTACTTTTATGACTTTAGCACCAGAGCATCCTTTGGTAACGCAGCTTACTACCGATGCACAACGCGGAGAAGTAAATGCTTATGTAGAAGCAACCGCTAAGCGTAGCGAAAGAGAGCGTATGGCAGATGTTAAAACCATTTCTGGAGTATTTACAGGTGGGTATGCAGAGCATCCAATTACCAAAGAGCCTGTTCCTGTTTGGATTGGAGATTATGTTTTGGCTAGTTACGGTACAGGAGCTGTTATGGCGGTGCCTTGTGGAGATCAAAGGGATTATGATTTTGCGAAACATTTTAATATTCCAATTAATAATATTTTTAAAGGCATAGATATTTCAGAAGAAGCCTATGCCGATAAAGTAAATGCGGTAATGACAAATTCCGATTTTTTAAATGGCCTATCTGCTAAGGAAGCTACTATTTTGGTAATTAAAAAACTAGAAGAGCAAGGAAGTGGAAAGGGGAAAACAAACTATCGTTTACGAGATGCTGTATTTAGTCGTCAACGTTATTGGGGAGAACCATTTCCTGTTTACTATGTAGACGGAATGCCACAGTTAATAGAGAAGAAGCATTTACCTATTAATTTGCCAGAAGTAGAAAAATATTTGCCAACCGAGGATGGAGCGCCGCCATTAGGAAGAGCTAATACTTGGGCTTGGGATGCGAAAACCAATACAGTAGTAGACAACGATAAAATTAACCATACCACGATCCATCCTTTAGAGTTAAATACTATGCCGGGTTGGGCAGGAAGCTCTTGGTATTTGTTCCGTTATATGGATAGCGAGAACCAAGATATTTTTGCTTCTAAAAAAGCCTTAGAATATTGGCAAAGTGTGGATTTGTACGTAGGAGGAAGCGAGCACGGAACAGGACATTTGTTATACAGCCGTTTTTGGACTAAGTTTTTATACGATCGTGAGTTTTTAACGGTAGACGAGCCATTTAAAAAAATGATTAATCAAGGGATGATCTTGGGAACGAGTGCCTTTGTATATCGCATACCAAGGACGCAAAATTTTATATCTAAAGGTTTAATTAATGGACGAGAAGTGCAGGCTATACACGCCGATGTTGCTTTGGTAAATGCATCTAACGAATTAGATATTGAAGGGTTTAAAAAGTGGAGAGCAGAATTTGCAGAGGCGACATTTGAATTAGAAGAAGGGAAATATATCGTAGGAAACGAGGTGGAAAAAATGTCCAAATCTAAATACAATGTAGTAAATCCTGACGATATTTGTAATGAGTATGGAGCCGATACATTACGTCTTTACGAAATGTTTTTGGGCCCATTAGAACAGGCAAAACCTTGGAATACCGCAGGTATTACTGGGGTGCATAATTTTTTGAAGAAAATGTGGAAATTATATGTAGGAGAGGCAGGTGTTAAGTTTACCGATGCAGAACCTACTAAGGATAATTTAAAAACATTGCATAAGACCATTAAGAAGGTAATAGGGGATATAGAAAATTTCTCTTTTAATACCTCGGTAAGTACGTTTATGATTTGTGTAAACGAGCTTACAGCTCAAAAATGTACAAGTAAATCTATTTTAAGTGACTTGGCGGTATTAATTTCGCCTTATGCGCCACATATTTCAGAAGAATTATGGAGTATTCTAGGGAATACCACATCGGTTTCGGTTACTAATTTCCCAGTATTTGAAGCGAAGCATTTGGTGGAAAGCGCTAAAGAATATCCGGTATCTTTTAATGGAAAAATGCGATTTAAGTTAGAATTGCCTTTAGATTTGTCTAAAGATAAAATTGAAGAAATAGTAATGGCGCATGAAAAAACGCAAAAACAATTAGACGGTCGTACTCCCAAAAAAGTGATTATTGTTCCAGGTAAAATAATAAATATAGTAGGTTAATGGATCCTTTTTTTATTGAATTAATAGGAAGTGTGGCAGCTGTGCTAACTACATTGGCTTTTTTGCCACAAGTATTTAAAACGTGGAAAACTAAAGAAACCCAAAGTTTATCTCTTCCTATGCTTTTGTTAACATTTGTAGGAGTATGTTTATGGATGACTTATGGCTTATTGTTACAAAGTTTTCCGCTAATTGTAGGGAATATTATAACGGCAATAAATGCAGGGATTTTAATTGGTTTTAAATTGAAATTCAAATAAATTATTTAGTTATGTGCTAGTATTTAGTCTGTTAAAAATGTTTTCGTATTTTAGTTACAGTGTAAAATTGTAAAAATTATGATAGGATATTATGTAATTGCAGGGGTTGTTTTTTTAGTAAGTTCTTATGTAAGTAATAAGCTAAAAAGTAAGTTTAAAGAATATTCCAATCTTTCTCTTCAAAACGGGATGAGTGGAGCAGAGATTGCAGAAAAAATGCTTAGAGATAACGGCATTAGAGATGTAAAAGTAATTTCTACGCCAGGAATGCTTACAGACCATTATAACCCGCAGAACAAAACGGTAAATTTAAGTGAAGGTGTGTATAGCCAACGTAATGCTGCGGCAGCAGCTGTAGCGGCACACGAAGTAGGGCATGCGGTACAACACGCACAAGCTTATCAATGGTTAACTATGCGATCTAAAATTGTACCTATGGTAGGTATTGCTAGTAAGTTTTCTAATATAGTATTAATGGCAGGTTTAGCGCTATCTGCAGGAGGGACAGCTTTTGGGAATACTATTTTTTTAGTAGGGATATTATTATTTGCAGTAACCACTGCTTTTGCTTTTATAACCCTTCCTGTAGAATATGATGCCAGTAATAGAGCTTTAGCTTGGTTAGAAAACTCTTCGGGCATGTTAACCAGAGAAGAGCATGCGGGGGCTAAAGATGCTTTAAAATGGGCAG
>CALGNG010000332.1 GCA_937958735.1 uncultured Aquimarina sp.
TGCTGTAGAATCTACAAAAGAAGGCTTAAATGCTGCTGGAGAAGCCATTAACGATGCTGGACATGCTGTTAAAGATGCTGGATCTAATGCTATAGAATCTACAAAAGACGGTATAAATGCTGCTGGAGAAACTATTAACAATACAGCTAATAAAGTTAAAGATGCTGGATCCAACACTATAGATGCTGCCAAAACAACTGGAGAAAATGCAGTTGATGCAACTAAAGCGGGTTTAAATAACGTAAAGGAAGCTGGACAAAATACTTTTGAAAAAGTAAAGAAAGTTCATAAAAGTACTACTCACTAGGACAACTTAGTTATTTAGTATCTTATATAAAAGACAATAGGCGTTTGTAATTAATTTATGAACGCCTATCTATTTTATAAATTTACAATTCCAACAAACCATTTTCTCCACCTGCATAATCATTCCAAACTAATTTATCTGCTTCTAGATCGTTAACCCAATCTTTACCATCTATCAAATACTTAAATTCGAAAGAATTATTTACAGGCAAGTTAACAGTCCCTTTAAAAACACCGTCTTTACGCTTTTTTAAAGGCAACTCTTGTGGTGACCAATTATTAAATGCCCCTGCAACCTCTATAGATTTTGCTTCTTTCGCCTCCACACAAAAAGTAACTTTACATTCTGGCTTAGATTTTAAAAATTGTTTTACAATTGACATTTTATATTTTTTTAAATAGTTGATATGCACTAATTTACAAACATTTTTAATCATTAAAAAAAATACCTTTTACTTTCCCGAAAATTAACGTGTACTTAAATCTTCGCTTAATTTTATATTAAAAAACTTTTTTAGTATCTTATTTTTAAACAATCAATAATGTTTTCAAAAAAAAAACCAGATCTAGACACACATCAAAAAGAACTTTTTGAACATGCCCAAGAAAGGGTAAGAGAAAAAAAAGGACTTTACACTCACTTTATTTTATATTTAGTAGGCTGTATTTTTATGATTGTTTTAAATCTGCTATTAGATTTCGGAATAGACTTTAAACCATTAGGTATTGACTGGTTTGTTTATGGCGTACTTTTTTGGACTTTTTTTATACTAGTACACCTGTTTCGAGTATTGTTATTTAGTAAATTTATGAATAAAGCATGGCATGCAAAACAAATGGATTACCTAATTAAAAAACAACAAAAAAAAATAGCTAAAATGGAAGAGAAACTAAACTTAAAAGTACCCAAGGAAGCTTCTAATACAAAAACTACATTACTAGATAAAACAAAAAATTACTTAACAGATAACGAAATTACAGATTAATGCTAACACTTATAGTAGCTGCTTCGGAAAACAATTGCATTGGAAAAAACAATGACCTATTATGGCATTTACCAAACGATTTTAAACGCTTTAAAAAACTTACAACTGGACACCCAATTATAATGGGCCGAAAAACTTTTGACTCTCTTCCTGGTATTTTACCTAAGCGTCCCCATGTTATTGTTTCCAGACAAAAGAATCTTATAATTGACCAATGTACCACTAGATCGTCTCTAACCGAAGCCATAAAATATGCATACACATTAAATAAAAACATTTACATAATTGGTGGAGGGGAAATTTATAAACAATCTATAGAAATTGCAGATCGTATTGAAATTACTAGAGTCCACACACAAATAGAAGGAGATACTTTTTTCCCTGTAATAGATAATAATAAATGGGAATTGATATTTGAAGAATTTCACGAAAAAAACAAGAAACACCAATTCGACTTCTCGTTTTTAACTTACAAAAGAAAATAATTACAACAACATTTATATTATAATTATTTATAGCTAAGCTTCATCATAAATTAACCTTAAACAAAAAGGCATAAAAAAAGGTCCAGTTAAAACAACAAAACTGGACCTTAAGAAACTTTAACATTTAGTATAGTAATCCCCCAACCACTATACTAAACTTAACACATCTAATTATATAATTTACAAAGATAGCTTTGTAGTAATAATTAGTATTATTTACCTTTGTAAAGATAGCACCAATAAACAGAATAGGAAACTGTGTTTTTACGCAGTTATCACTTTATTCCAAATATTAAAAACACATTACTCCTTATATCCATAACATTCAATCATATATAAAACTACTAGCTTTTTAAAATAATTTATAACAAATAATTTATTTTTTTAGCGAAAAAAGTTAATAAATTTACTGTTATTATAAAGTATCAAGACTATTTTGTAACTTATACTAAGTTATACTATTGTGATAACAAACATCAATAATCACAAAAAAACTAATTACAAATCCCCCCCTTGTTTTGAAAAACACACACACTAAAACCGACATAACAAATATACCAATAGACCTAAATTCCGAGTCTTATAAATACTATTATGAAACCATTCCACATTATGAAGACGAAGCACTTTACATATACTCATTTAAAGAAAACAGAATGCTATATGCTCGTGGTTGGGAAAAAGTCTTAGGTTATAAGGATAATGAAATTACAATGTTAAAAATAACAAATATTACCTCTCCTCATTATTCTGATTTCGCAAATGAGCTCAATAAAAAGGCATTACAATTCATAAATAAAAAAACTAAAAATTTAGAAGAGTATAGTTTTACTTTGGAAGTCGAAAAAATACATAAAAATAGTAATGAAAAAATCCCACTATTTTCAAGAGTCGGCGTTTTTAAATCTGAACAAGGGCAAGTAACTGAAATACTAGGGAGATCTCAAATTATGAAAACACTTAAATATGGAAAAGTAATGCAATTTGCAGCCTATGGACCTGAAAAATCTGAATTTGAAGAAAGCCTAAGTAAAGAACTTTTTAATTACTTAACTATATCTCGTAAAGAAAAAGAAGCCTTAAAACTCGCTTCTAAAGGAATGGCATTTAAAGAAATTGGAAACCTATTAGGCGTTTCCCAATCTGCTATAGAAAAACGTATTTTCCCCTTATATAAAAGATTTGATGTAAAAAGCCTACCCCACTTAATTAGTTTTTCTTACGATAATCATATTTTATAGCTCATCTTAAAATCGTATGATTTTTTATTTCGGCGAAGTATTTTTTATAATTACACTAGATTTTTTAATTGTAATTATAATTTATTAGCATATAATTATTAAATTAGAGTATATTACTACACTGTAACAATTATAATTCTTGATTATTTAACCCAATAATAACGAAACAAGAAACTATAGTTTTTACAGTAACTTTAGCATTAATATTATGACACTAAAACCTAAAGGAAACTATATAAAAAATTATGTCTCTGACACTCCAATAGACGTAAATTCCGACACTTATAAGACTTACTTTGATACCATCCCTTACTATGAGGACGAAGCTGTTTATATATATTCTTTCAAAGAAAACAAAATGGTATATGCCCGCGGATGGGAAAAAGTACTTGGGTTTAAAGACACAGAGATTACCTTACTAAAAATAGTAAGCTTAACTTCTACAAATTATCACGAATTGTATAATGAACTTACATGTAAAGCCGTAAAGTTTATTAACACAAAAAAAGAAAGACTAAAAGAATATAGCTTTACTCTAGAAATAGAAAAAATACACAAAGACGGAAAAAGGAAAATCCCAATATTTACTAGAATAGGTGTTTTTAAAACAGAAAACGGAAAAGTGACTGAAGTTCTAGGGCGCTCCCAAGTAATGAAAAACCTTAAATACGGGAAAGTAATACAATTCGAAGCTTTTGGACCCGACAAATCTGAATTCGAAGACAGCTTATGTAAAGAGCTATTTGAAGATTTAAGCATTACCAACAAAGAAAAAGAAGCTTTAAAATTGGCTGCAAAAGGAATGGCTTTTAAGGAAATTGGCTTAAGTCTAGGCGTTTCCCAATCTGCTATAGAAAAACGTATTTTACCCTTATACAAAAGATTTAATGTAAGGAGTTTACCTCACTTAATTAGCTTCTCTCATGAAAACCATATTTTATAATTAACACAAAATAACTGACTTAATTTTATCAGAAGCAACATCTAATTTTTTAAGCATACTTTCCCATTCATTCTCCTTTGACTCCCCAAAAAGCGGATTACCCATTATCCATATTATGTTTTTTTCCGCAAAAAGAGTCTTTATATCGCTTGTTACTTCAACCTTACTTTCAACATATCTTAAAAATTGTTTTGCTGAAATAATTTCACCCTCTATAGGAAATCCTGGATTTATATCATCTACAATTAGCACATCCGCATCTCTCCAAAACCATAACGAATCTAAAGATAAATGAGAATTATTTTCCACTATTAAACTACCCAATTTAAAAGCACTTGTATAATTAATTTTCTTTAAACGAATAGCCAATTCATTAGCTATTCCAACTCCTAAACTTGTTTTTCCACATTTTTGAGCTCCAAACAATAATAAATGATTTCCTTTCGAATTTTTATTTAAAAAATCAACAACAACTGCTTTATCTATATCATTAACAGTATTTCTCCATTCACTTAACCTTAATTGAAAAGGTAAATAAGCGTACTGTTGAAAAATACGAACACTATACCAGTATTTACATGGATACATTAATATAATAAAAACGGCCCAAAAACTATACTTACTATAACTAGCCACACTATAACCTTCTAATACCATTTCCAAACTACAACTTGCAGCAAAAGCTCCTAAAGCAAAAAACAAAACATCTGTAGAAGTATCAAATGCTAAGTTAGACCATCTTGGCTTAAACACATGTTTTTTTTGCTTTCTTAAAATTGGCACTAAAAAATTAAACAATTCAAATACCAACCAAAAAACAGCAACCGAAAGAGCATAAGAATAAGGAGATCTTGTCCCCAAGTTAATTCCTAAAAAACCATGTTTACTATAATTAAATATAAAAATTGTGGGAATAAAACCTAAAGAAAAATGACCAAACTGATTGGCTAACCAAGCATAGGTTAAGGAAACTCCCCTGTGGGAGTCCTTACCTATTAAGTCCTTTTTAAGTTGCTTAAATACATATTCCCACTTAAACATGAAGTTTTATTTTTCGCATTATACAACAAATATCAATAAATAAATATTTACGAAGCTTTTTTATTTTGTTTAGCTAACTCTATTAAATCCACATCGTTACCTAAAAGTACTTCTGTTGGATTAATACGACCTTCTTCTGGTCCGTTTTCTAATTTTAAAACTCCTCTTGGGCATACTGCAGAACATACTCCACAACCTACACAACTAGAACGAACAATATTTTCTCCTTTTTGGGCATAAGATCTTACATCTATACCTTGCTCACAGTAAGTAGAACAGTTTCCACAAGAAATACATTGCCCACCATTAGTAGTAATTCTAAATCTAGACTTAAAACGCTGTATTAGACCCATATAAGCAGCTAAAGGGCAACCAAATCTACACCAAACACGGTTTCCTAATACTGGATAAAATCCTGTCCCTACAACACCAGAGAAAATAGATCCTATAAAAAAGCCATAAGTAGACTGTACCGTTGCTGTTTGCATTCCTAAAACACTACTACTGCCCGAGAAAAACGTATATAATGTTAATCCCGTCATAACTGTAGCAAACACTAATACTCCATGTATTAACCATCTTTCTATCTTCCAAGAAAATAACGATTTACTAGATAACTGGCGGTAAGGGTCTCCTAATGTTTCAGCTAAACCTCCACAACCACAAACCCAAGAACAATACCATCTTTTTCCGTAAAAATATACCATAATAGGTATTATAATTAGCGTAAGTACAATACCCCAAACTAACATAAATACT
>CALGNG010000333.1 GCA_937958735.1 uncultured Aquimarina sp.
CAAGCCGCTACTGGATTAGTCCCTTGTATATTAGAATTATCAAAACACTCCATATGAGTTGGTAATTTAGGCAAACGTAAATCTTTTTGAATTTGCCCTAAAATACGCTTGGTATGTTTTTCTGGATCTATAATTTTTATCTGCTTAAAACGCTCTTGTCTACTGTATTTCGCATTACGCAGGGATAGGTCTAAAATTTTACGCTTATCTCCCAATTGGGGTACCGTAATTTTTATATTATCCGAAACTACTACTGGAAAAGGCAAATAAACTTCTCTAGACAAAGACTGGAACCTATCGCGTAGTTCCACAATAGCTAATTCTAAAATTTGCGCATCGGTCTCTTCTAATTTTTTCTTTACCTCTGTAGTATGTGAACGAACAATTGCTCCCCTGTGTATTTGCAAATAATTTACATAGGCATAACTGTCGTCACTTTCTATAGAAAACACATCTACATTGGTTATTTTAGGATTTACAACGGTAGACTTGGATTGGTATTCACTTAATGCCTCTATTTTATTTTTAATCCACTGGGCTTGTTCAAACTCCATTTTTTCGGCATACCATTTCATTTTTTCTGTAAAAAAATCTATGGCTTCCTTATAATTTCCTTTTAGTATATTTCTTACCGAAGAGATATACCTATTATAAGTTTCTATATCCTCAAAATCTTCGCAAGGCCCTTTGCATTTTTTTAAATGATACTCTAGACATACTTTATATTTTCCGCTATTTATGTTGGCCTGCGACAAATCGTAATTACAGGTACGAAGAGGATACAGTTCCCTTATTAAATTTAATAACGCACTTAAAACTTTCCCATTAGTATAAGGCCCAAAATACTCAGAACCATCTTTAATTACTCTCCTTGTAGAAAACACTCTAGGAAAACGCTCTTTTTTTATGCAAATCCAAGGATACGATTTATCGTCTTTAAGTAATATATTATATCTGGGTTGGTGCTTTTTAATTAAAGTATTTTCTAACAATAGCGCATCGGATTCGGTATTTACTACAATGTGTTTAATACTTACTATTTTCCTTACTAAAATCCTTAAGCGGGCGCTATCATGGTTTTTATTAAAATAGGAAGACACCCTTCTTTTTAAGTTTTTAGCTTTACCAATGTATAGAATCTTATCTTCCTTATCAAAATACTGGTATACTCCTGGCGAACTAGGCAATATTTTCACTTGTAATGCTACCGAATTTACTTCCATAATTCAAAGTTAAACGTAAAAAGCAAACTTTAAATGATCCTATTTATATTTTTTCTATAAGACTGCTTTTTTTGAAAAATTTTATAGCCTTTTTAGTATCTTGATAACCAAATACACTAGTAATGAATATTGTTATTCTATCCCAAAATCCAGATTTATATTCGACAAATGCTATTGTACAAGCAGCTATAAAGCGCAAACATAATGTACGCGTAATAAATCCTATTGGATGTGATATTTTTATGGAACAAGGCAATCCAGAGATTTTCTATCGCAGACAAAAGCTAACCCATATAGATGCTGTTATTCCTAGAATTGGATCTTCTATAACTTATTACGGAATTGCACTTATACGCCAATTTGAACTAATGGGAATATTTACCACTACTAGTTCTTTAGCTTTAACACAATCCCGCGATAAACTCCAAAGCCTACAGCTTTTTACTAGCCATAATTTACCTATACCCAAAACAGCTTTTACCAACCCTTATAGAAGCCCCGAGGAAACCATACGCTTGGTTGGCGGAGCGCCATTAATAATTAAAGTATTAGAAGGCACCCAGGGTATTGGTGTAGTTTTAGCCGAAAACAACCATACCGCAGAAGCTATGTTGGATGCATTTAACGGTCTACAAACCAAAATAATTACACAACAATATATAGAGGAGTCTAAAGGGGAAGACTTGCGCATTATAGTAATTAACAACAAAGTAATAAGCGCGATGAAGCGCAAAGGTAAAAAAGGTGATTTTCGCTCTAATTTACATCGAGGAGGCACCTCCGAAGTTGCTATATTAACCCCTAAAGAAAAAGAAATAGCGATTGAAGCCGCCAAAGCTTTAAATCTAAAAATAGCTGGAGTAGACTTACTCCAAAGCCATAACGGCCCTCTAATTTTAGAAGTAAACTCCTCCCCAGGTTTAGAGGGAATAGAAACAACTACCAAAACAGATATTGCTAAAGCTATTATTAAATTTGTAGAGAATAGCAACTTATAATTATATGATCCAAAATCCAAAAGATACTAACCTAAATATATTAGGACATCAAATTGCTTTAGGCGAATCCAAAACTATTAACTTTAATATTGCCAAATTATATACGTCCACCAAAGTAGAAATACCTATTGTTGTAGAACGAGCAAAAGAAGATGGCCCCGTTATTTTAATTACTGGAGGCATCCATGGGGACGAGATTAATGGTGTAGAAATAGTTAGACAGTTAATACACCGTAAAATTAACCATCCAGCTAAAGGAACTATTATTTGTGTCCCTTTATTAAATGTTTTTGGTTTCTTATCCATGTCCAGAGAGTTTCCTGACGGCAGGGATCTAAACCGTGTATTCCCAGGAAGCGATAAAGGATCTTTAGCCTCTAGATTTGCACATCAATTTACTACAGAAGTACTTCCTGCAGTAGATATTTGCTTGGATTTCCATACTGGCGGGGCTAGCAGATTTAATGCTCCACAAATTAGAGTTGCACCTAATTATCCAGATGCTTTAAAACTAGCACAAGTTTTTAAAGCGCCCTTTACTGTTTTCTCTAAAAACATCCCTAAGTCCTATAGAAACACCTGTACCAAAGCAGGTAAGCAAATTTTACTTTTCGAAGGGGGCAAATCCCAAAGCATCAATACCACTATAGTTAAGGAAGGGGTGGACGGAACCGTACGCATCCTATCGCATTTCGGTATGCTTTCCCCAAAAGTCGAAATCCCAGAACAAATAAATAATAACATTACCATTTCTTCCAGCAAATGGATTAGAGCAAAATATAGCGGTCTGTTCCACAACGAAATTTCTTGCGGATCTTTTGTTAGAAAAGGAGATCCAATTGCTACTATAACCGATCCGTATGGCAAAATGAATCACATCATCAAAGCCAGCAATAATGGTTATATAATTAACACCAACGAATCTCCTATTGTATACCAAGGGGATGCTATTTTTCATATTAGTACCAGCCATGAATAAAAAAGAACTTCGAAAAAAATACAACACCTTACGAGATACTCTTACCCAAGAAGAAATTGACGACAAAAGTCTAGCCATTGCTAATAGGTTATTAAAAATGGATATTTGGGAGCACGAAAACTATCATATATTTTTACCTATAACTTCTAAAAAAGAAATAAATACCGAATTTATTTTACACATACTCCAAGGAAAAGATAAAAATATTATCATATCTAAAAGTAATTTTACAAATAACACCCTTAAACATTTTTTATTAACAGACAATACTATTCTCAAAAATAATAAATGGGGAATCCCCGAACCAGAAAACGGAATTGGAATAGACCCCACCACAATAGACCTCGTATTTACTCCATTATTGGCCTTTGATATAAAAGGAAATAGAGTGGGTTATGGGAAGGGGTTTTACGATCGGTTTCTAGCCAAATCTAAACCAAAAAAAGTAATTGGTCTCTCCTTTTTTCCACCCGAAAAAACTATCTTAGATGCTTCTAACGAAGATTTTAAGTTAGATTTATGTGTTTTGCCCGACAAAACATATGAGTTCATCTAATAAGTGGGCGAAAGCTTTTTTTCTAAAAAGTCTAGTTCTATTTTTGATACATGCAATTATATATGATCCCTAACAAACTAACTTGTATTATCGATGATGATACTGTATATGTAAACCTTGTAAAAAAGCTTATACAGTTAAAAAAGCTATGCGAAAATATTCTTGTTTTTAAAAACGGAAAGGAAGCGTTAGATTTTTTTAAAGATTCCGATTCTTTACCAGATTTGATTTTACTAGATCTAAATATGCCAATTATGAATGGCTGGGAGTTTTTAGAGGAATTTAGCCCTCTAAAAAAAGCTTTTGAAAAAAAGACAAATTTGTATGTAGTAAGTTCTTCTATAGACCCTTTGGATTCTGAAAAAGCAAAAAGTATTGACGCTGTTTGCGATTATATTACCAAACCTATTTCCTTACAAAGTTTTGAACGTATCTTTAACGGAGTAGCTTAAAAAAGCTAATCATCCTAAACAAACAGCATTCATGAAAAAAATTTCTAAGGGAAATATTGTTTTTGCTCTATTTTTAGTTCTGTTAATTATTCCGACAAGCAGAAACTTTATTCAGGTTAACCTTCAGAAACTGGTTGCCAAAGTGGCTCCTATTTCTACTATACCTAGCGAGGATCAAATAACAATAACTAACTATAACACTTCTTTTAAAGGTATTAACACTCCTAACCTGTCTTTACAAGATACTAAAGGAAAAGTGCTTTTTATAAATTTTTGGGCTACTTGGTGCCCCCCTTGCATTGCAGAAATGCCCGACTTACAAGATTTACACGACCGATACAAGTCTAACAAAGACATTGTTTTTGCCTTTGTTAGTGGCGAAAAAAAATCGGTTATTAACAACTTCCTTACTAAAAAAAACTATAGTCTTCCTGTTTTACAACAAACTAGTGAAGTACCAGAAGAACTAGCCCATCGTAGTATTCCTACTACCTTTATTATTAACAAAAATGGAAAAATAGTACTTCACAAAACTGGAGCAGCCAATTGGAATGGAAAAACGGTAACTAAAATTTTAGATCAACTTCTTCAAGAGGAATAAATTAAATCTTCTACTACTTCGATTCTTAAACGTTCTAGATCTTCGTACTCGTAATACTTTGCCCAGGCATCGGACAATAAAATACGTTTTACTTTTTGAATTATTTTTTGGGTTTCTTTTGCTGTTCTATAGACCGAATCCTTATTCTTATCCCGGGATTTATGTTCGTAAGAAACTACTTTATTTTTAAAATCCACTTTTACAAAATACGATTTAGTAGATTCTGAGTTAGCATAAAAATCTGTCCACTGTGCATAACCTATACGAACACGCCCTTTGGATACATACATCTCGTCTCCAGCCTCTAAAACCCATCTGCATTTTGCTGCCCTACCCCAATGGTTAGAAAGCCTATACACCCCTTCTAAAGTATAATAATAGGAGCTTCCCGATTTACTAATATATTGCCAAACAGAAAAAGGTAAATCTTTTGGATCTACCTCTTTAAAAACAGCATAAGTATTACGATAATAATTATGCTTATGGTATTTTTTCTGAATCAAATTACTAATTGATTTTATGAAATATCTATTACTTTTTCTATTTGTGGAGCATATTTCTTAATAGTCATCTCTACTCCAGACTTTAAAGTCATCTGATTTACATTACAAGCCACACAAGCGCCTTGTAACTCTACCTTTACTACTTTACCATCTTCTATAGACACTAAACGAATATTTCCTCCATCGTTTTCTAAAAAAGGACGAATTTCGTCTAAAGCTTTCTCTACATTTTTTTCTAATTCTACTGCAGTCATAAGCTATTTTTTAACGACAGAGCATCCTGCCATTGTTGTTATTTTTATTGCTTCGGTAGGCGCTAAATTTTCGTTTCTTGCTACGACTTCTTCTACTACTTTTTTAGCTATATCTACAAACGCATTTTGAGAAATTGTATTTATCTGTAGTGCCGCTGGGCTACCCACATCTCCTGCTTCTCTAATACTTTGTATTAATGGTAGTTCTCCCAAAAAGGGCACTTTTAAATCGTTAGCTAAATTTTTAGCTCCTTCTTTACCAAAAATATAATATTTATTATCTGGCAACTCATCCGGAGTAAAATAGGCCATGTTTTCTACAATCCCCAAAACAGGCACATTAATACTTTCTTGCTGGAACATTGCCACCCCTTTTTTTGCATCCGCTAAGGCTACATGTTGTGGTGTACTTACTACTACTGCTCCTGTAATAGGCAAAGATTGCATTATGGATAGGTGAATATCTCCTGTCCCAGGAGGAAGATCTATTAATAAAAAATCCAACTCTCCCCAAGCCGCATCAAAAATCATTTGATTTAATGCTTTAGCCGCCATAGGTCCTCTCCAAACTACAGCTTGATCTGGTTCTGTAAAAAATCCAATAGATAATATTTTTACTCCATAACTTTCGATAGGCTTCATTTTAGAACGCCCGTCTACTTTTACAGATAGTGGTTTTTCGTTAGCCACATCAAACATTATTGGAGCAGAAGGCCCATAAATATCGGCATCCAATAAACCTACCTTAAATCCCATACTAGCCAAAATAACGGCTAAATTAGAAGTTACAGTAGATTTCCCTACTCCACCTTTTCCAGAGGCTACAGCTATAATATTTTTAATACCAGGAATTGCTTTTCCTTTTATTTCTGGAGCTTTATCTGCTGGGGCTTTTGCTTGGGGTGTCGTACTAATATTTACGGTAATTTTTGCTTTGGCGTATACTTGCTCGTGTATTACTTTTAGCACATCCACTTCGGCTCTTTTCCTAACATGCAATGCTGGATTAGCCAACTCCAAATCTACCACCACTTCATCGGCAAAAGTAATTACATTTTTAACCGCGCCACTTTCTACCATACTTTTGCCTTCTCCAGCTACCGTAATAGTTTCTAATGCTTTTAAAATATCTTCTTTTTTAATCTTCATTTTCAAAACACTTAAATTTTCCAGATCTATTACTATTAACAATTCTTATCTGGATTTAATCTAACCACAAAGATAGCTTTTTGTTTTATTTTTTCGTTTTAAAACCAAATCAAAAAAGACCGCTCTATATACATGCTTAAACTTTAGTTTATATACCAAAGCCCGTAGTAACTATAGTTAATACTATTGTTCTGTATTATACATTCTGTATTTCATAGTCCTTCCACTCTCTATTTTAACACACTACATCCTTTATAGAATTGGATGATTTCGAAGTCCACAAAAAAATGTTTCCGATAAATTACACCTCCTTTTAAGAAAACTTTTTTAAGGCTTCAATAATATCTTCTGGCTCGGAACGCATCCTGTAATCTACGTTAACATAACTCCATTCTACTACCCCATTTACCCCTAATACAAACGTAGCTGGAATAGGCAAAATATTACTATTACCATTATTTATCTTTTCTAAATCAAGACCACGATCTACGCGCATATGTTCTGCCAAAAAGGGTGGCACCTCCCATGCTACGCCATATTGCAAAGCCACTTTGGCATCTTGATCGGACAATACAATAAAATCCATTTCGTCAATTTCATTTTTTGTTAAAGATCCGTCTGGCACTTGTGGACTAATAGCCACCAATGTAGCTCCTAGCTCCTTAATATCTCCTAATTGGGCCTGTAAAGCTCTAAGTTGCAAGCTACAATATGGACACCAATTTCCACGATAAAAAGTTACTACAAGAGGACCTTTCTTTAATAAAGTTTTTAACGATATTAATTCTCCTTTAGCGTTAGGCAAATCAAAACTAGGGGCTTTTTGACTTACTTTAATAGCATCTTCGCCTAGTTGGAACGTTTTTGCTTTAGCTATAATATCATCAACCCCCTTCATAAAATTGGGATTTGCTTGTCTTCCCTCAGCAATTTTAGCCTCGGTTTGTTGTTTTAAGTTTTTCATGTTTTTACTACTTTTATATTCTATCAAAGCAGCTAACATAAAGCTATTCGCAACATATTAGTCTTAATTATTTTATAAGTATTCTACTTTTTAGAGCTGTATCTCTTAACGGTTCTATTTAAAAAACTACTTATAAACCCTAGCAACTTCATTTATTAAATTTTTCATAGATTCTAGTGGGTTTTCCGCATTCCAAACACCTCCTAATACTCCTACCCCTGTATAGCCTAGATTTTTAACTTCATCTATATTATTAGCATGTACTCCTCCCATACCTATTACGGGTAGTGTAATTGCCGACACATCAAAAGCTTTACCTTCCATACCTGGCTGGGAAATAGCCGTAAAAACAGGGCTAAGCAAATTATATATTAATGGAATTTGGGCATATAACATAATATCGGATGGATTATGGAAAGAGGTACTAACATCGTAACCTTGGGTGGTAAAACGCGTTACATATAATCCAAAATCTTCTCCAAAATCCAAACGTGGCGCTTCTTGTATATGGACTCCCTTTAGCATAAAATCTTCTGCTAATTCGTGCTGATAGTGCAGTACAATTTTATTGTGACAAGCCTCGTCTATAGCACTTATGTAAGCCATGTGTTGCGCATAATTTTTATTAGGCTTTCGCAAATGAAGAATTTCTAAACCTGCCTCGAAAAAAGAATTTAACAATTCTATTTCGTTAGGCACATCGTTTTCTGGAGTAATTAAAATTAGCATAGTATAAATCTTGGAACATATATAATTTCCAAATGTACTAAAATAAGAATAAGGCAATCGTAATTAATACGATTGCCTTTTATCATCAAAACAAGGATACTACCTAGGCAGCAACCTTCTTTTAATTATACCTCTTCGTTAGCTTCTATAAATTTTTTATCTCTAGTGTTTTTTTGCACTGCAATGGCGGCAAACAAACTAAGCAAAAAAGACATTCCATAAAAACCTTTTTCACTTAACAACAATTCGGCATTCCATAAACCTATAATAAATAATGTTATAGAAGCTATGATAGCAAACCAACTAATTCCATAGTACATTTCGGTAACCTGTAAACCTTCCAATTTATCTCTTACATTTTTTTGCACCGAAACGGCAGAAAACAATCCAAATAAAAGGATCGTAAAATAGTAGCCTTTTTCGTTTAACAACATACTGGCATTCCATAATCCAATACAAAAACTAATTACTCCGACAAAAAGTGCTATCCATGAAGCTCCTATAAATGCTCCTGTTGGTTTTTGATCGTAAATTATAGCTATACTCTTATTTACTTTTTCTGTTGCCTTTTCTTTACTTTCTAAATCGTTATTAAATTGATAATTCATAATTTTTATTTTTCTGTTTTTGATGACACAAAGATGCAGCGGCTATCAATTTTTACAAATCCTATGTTTTAACAAAACTTACGATATATTTTATAGTAATTTTAATTATAACTATATTTAATAGTATCTTAAAGTTAATTTTAATTACGATATAATGAATACTATTTCTTCTATAATATCCATACTTAATACAGAAGAAAGGCGAGAGTTTATATCTTTATTAAAAAAAAAAAATAAACGAAACGACACTAAGAATGTAGCCTTATTTAAACTTTTAGAGTCTAACCACTCCCTTAAAGATGTAGATCTTTTACTTTACAAAAAACCCTCTAAAGGGGCTTACCATGCACTTAGCAAAAGGCTCTATGATAGCTTAATAGACTTTATAGCCTCTAAAAGTTTTAAAAATGAAGCTAATGAAGAAATAGAAGCTTTAAAATTATTGGTGGTTAGCAGAATTTTTTTTGAACACAAACAATATCTTATTGGCTTTAAAATTATCGAAAAAGCAGAACGAAATGCTGAAAAATTTGGACTTTATAGCATTCTTAATGAAATCCATTATACTAAAATCCAATATGCCTCGCATCACCCCAATTTTTCGTTAGAACTATTAATTAAAGATTTCAAAGCCAACCAACAGCTTTTAAAACAAGAAGAAAATTTTACTTTATTTTACGCTACGGTTATCCATCAAATCCAGTTACGAGATCAAAAATTAACGGCTATTTTAGAGCATAATTTTTCAAAATTCAATATTTCTATATCCGAAAACTTAAGTTATAAATCTTTTTTTACGTTACTAGAAATTATAACTAATACCGCTAACATTAATAGGGATTACGAAACAATATTGCCTTTTGTAGAAAAGACTTATCGTCTTTTAAAAAAGGAAAAACGCCTTCTAGAAAAGCAACTTTTTTACCATATACAAATTATTTATTATGTTGCCAATTCTCACTTTAGAAACCGAGACTTTACCACATCGCAACACTACCTATTAGAAATGCACGCATTAATGCTATTGCAAGAAAAAAAATATTTTAATAGATTTTTACCACAATATACTTTGTTACAAAGCCTAATTCTTAATTTTACAGGTAAGGCTTTAAAGGCTATTGATATCCTAGAACAATTTAATCTTAAACAACACAGCTCCCAGTTATCTTATGTATTGGACTTACAATTGTCTTTAATTGTTTTCTATTTCCAACAAACGCATTTTAAAAAATCGCTACAAATGTTTAACCAACTACAACATAGCGATACTTGGTATACTAAAAAAGCTAGTAATTTATGGGTAATCCAAAAAAACTTAATAGAATTATTAATTTATACAGAATTGGAGTATATCGATCTTTTGGAGTCTCGATTAAAAAGCTTTTCTAAAAAACATTTAGCTTATTTACAAAATAATGACGAAACAGAGGTGATCTCCTTTTTTAAAATTATTTCTAAAATGTATTACAACCAAGAATATTCTTCTACCAAAGAGTTTAAACTAGCTGTTAAACTATTAAAAGCTCCTACCAATTTAAAAAATAAAGACCTGTTCTATCTAAGTTTTTATGCTTGGCTTAAAGCCAAACCCTCTAAATCTAATTTGTACAACACAACCTTAAATTTATTAAAATAAAGAAACAATTCCCTCTTCTAAATTTAATAGTGTTCTAGGGTAGTTATACTTTAAAAGTAGCTCTATTGCTTTAGCACTTCTTTTCCCGGTAGTACACATTACCACTAATACTTTATCGTTAGGAAGCTCCCCTAGTCGCTCTTCTAATTCGTCTAATGGTATATGGAATCCTCCAAAATTTTCTTCTTCATATTCATTATAAGTACGCACATCTAGCAAATAATAATCTTGTCTAGCTTTTAAATAGACTTCTCCTGTAATTTTATTATTTTTTTCCTTATTAATTTCTCCACAAAAAAAAGCATAATCCTCTTCTAATTTAGATATAGAAATATCGTTATTTTTTTGGTAGCCTAAAATTTGTTGCTGTAAACTTAAAGTATCAAAATAAAGCAACTTGTTTACCAAAGGTTCTCCTATTCCTAAGATTAACTTAATAGCCTCGTTGGCCTGAAGACTGCCTATTATTCCTGGCAACACACCCAAAACTCCTACATCGGAGCAATTAGGCACGCTACCTTGTGCTGGTGGCGTTGGAAACAGGCATCTATAAGTACCACTTCCCTTATAATTAAACACCGACACTTGTCCTTGAAATTTAAATATAGATCCAAAAACTAAGGGCTTATTAGCTAACACACAAGCATCGTTTACCAAATAGCGGGTTGGGAAATTATCGGTCCCGTCCACTATAATATCAAATTGTTGGAACAGCTCTACGGCATTTTCTTTATTCAAAAAAATATTAAAAATTTCAAATTTTACAAACGGGTTTAATTTAGAAAGTCGCTCTGCAGCGGTGGCCGCTTTAAAACTTCCTATATCGCTAGTTGTATATAAAATTTGACGTTGCAAGTTACTTTGATCTACCTTATCTCCATCTATTACACCAATTAAACCAACGCCTGCTCCTGCTAGGTATTGCAGTACTGGACAACCCAAACCCCCTGCTCCTATAATCAAAACTTTAGCTTTCTTTAATTTTAACTGACCTGCATTTCCTATTTGATCTAATATCAAATGGCGGTGGTATTGCTTTTTCTCTTCTACGGTTAATGGAATGGTATTTTGCATGGTACAAAACTAGAAAATTTGTAAACGAACTCTATTATAATAAGTTTAAAAAATAAAATTATAACGTTAACAGATAGGGTTTTCCTTTAGGTGTGCGTATTATATAAAACAACTATGGTGCAATCGATCTGTTTTTCAAAATAGCACCATAAAAAATAAAAAGAGTGTCTTAAAAATCCCCCACTAGTATTTTGAATTTATTTCAAAATCTCTTACAACGACTCCCCATCTTGATAAGAAACTAAGCCTTTTTGACACTCTTTTTTAAAATATTTATTACAGTTTCTATCCTTAGTATTACTTCTCTTTTTTAAAGGCACTCCTTAATACATATTTTTTTATTTAAAAATATATTAATCGCTTCAAATTTTACAAAATTTAATTTAGAGAGGCTCTCTGCTTAATTCTTACTTTAAAATTTCTAATATCGCTTGTAATACTTAGATTTAAGCAATAAAACTTTTGCGCGCTTATAAAGCATCTTTATTTTAAATTCTACTTAAGACAATAGTGTTTTACTCTTTCCATTTGCAATAAAAACAATAACATCTTTGGCTTTTAAAACAAATGTATTATCTGGATTCTTAAACAATTTACCCCCTCTACTTACTCCTAATAATATAATATTATGATCTTGCTTTTGGGTAATGTAAGCGTCCACATAGGACAAATTAATTAATCCCGAATTTTCTGTAATGGTGGTTTCGCAAATATCTAAATTTTCTTTTGTGGTAGAAGTAGAAATTAAATCCTCTGTTAACATGGCTACATTGGGTTCAAAAATATAACTGGCAATAAACTTAGAGACAATTTCTTTTTTGGAAATTATGTATTCGATTCCTAGGTAATTAAAAGATTGTTTTAATTGTATATTTTCTATCGCTACAACACAATTTAGATCCTGAAATTGTTTTTTTAAACTAATACTGTATACTAATGTATCGGTATCGTTTTCAAAATCTATATATACCCTTTTAGAAGTGGCTATATTAATCTTTTCCAACATCTCGAAATCGTCGAGTTCGCATAATAGAACAAAACATTGTTTATTTTTATAAAGTTGTTTTATTTGTACTAAATCTGCTTCTTTATCTACCACAATTGCCAAGTCTTCTTTTGCTTTCACAATTTGCTCTGCTACTTGTTTGGAAAAAGAATTCCACCCAATAATAATACAGTGGTTGGTTATTTTAGTACCCATTAATCCCATTTCTTTATTTTTTATAAATTGTTTAATTTTCAAATTCACTTCTGTTAGTAAATATCCTAATATTCCTAAACTACCTAATACAAATAGAAACCCTATTAGTCTTCCCCAAAAGGTAATGGGATAAAAATCCCCATAACCTACGGTGGTTAAAGTTACTAAGGAGTACCAATATGCATCGGCGATATTGGTAATATTACCTGTAGGAAAATTAGACTCCACACAATAAAGTGCATATACTAAAAGATTGTAGACTATTATTGCTGCGCCAAAAAGGGCTATTTTTAAAAGCTTAGACATTTTACAGGCTTTTAAAAATTTCTAACTTTTCGGCATTACAGCTGCTTAGTTCTATGTAGGTTTTGTTTTCTTCAGGGAAGGTGTGTATGGCCAAATGACTTTCGGCCAAAAGCCAAAAACAGGTATAGCCTTGGTTTTCGAAACTGTGTTCAGAAAAGGTAATAATGGTAAAACCGCTTTTTTCTAACTTGTCTTTAAAGTTGTTTTTTAACCTTATAGGGCTACACTCCTTTATCCATTGGGTGTGGTTGTAGATTTGAGCGGCTGTTTTTTTGTAAGTCGTGGACATGTCTTAAATGGCTAACTATGGTTAATACAAATCCCAATTCCCTTTTAGGTAATATTGGTGTAATATTGGATTGTGAATTTTATTTATCTTAATGGAATCTTTAGCAGTGGGGTTAAAAAAACTGTTTTTCCCAAACGAGGTTATCAATTGCATAGCCTCTGTAGTAATCCACTGGGTAGATACGTTTTTAAAACTTAAACTACGAAGTTGCTTTTTTAAGCCCTCCGAATTCTGCGTCTTACTTCCTATAATCCAACCCCACTCTCCCATAGAAATTACTTGATTGTGCATGGGTACCGTGCTAAACCCTACAGATTGCAAAGTCTTATTTATACAATTATAGGCCTTGGTGGCAAAGTATGGGCTGCCTGCCTGGGTAATAATAAAACCGTTGGGCCTTAATTTACGGTAACAATGGGTATAAAATTCGTGAGAATATAAGCGTCCTAGCTCTATATTTCTAGGGTCTGGTAGGTCTATAATTATTACATCGTAAAAAGATTGGGTATCCTGTTCTAAATGGTTGTAGGCATCTCTGTTGTAAATGGTTAACTTAGGACTACTCATGGACCCTTTATTTATCTCTACAAGTATCTCATTTTCTTTTCCCAACTGGGTCATTTTACCATCCAAATCTACCATATCTATTTTCTGGACGCTTGAATATTTTAGGGTTTCGCGCACAGCACAACCATCTCCGCCTCCTAAAATTAAAACTTCTCTAGGTTTTTTTGCCAATTGCATAATAGGATGTACCAAAGGCTCGTGATACATTTCCTCGTCTATAGAACAAAATTGCAAATTGCCATTTAGATATAACCAATGTTCTTTTTTCCACTCGGTTAATACTATTTTTTGGTATTTGGTTTGTTCGGAAAAAACCACTTTGTCTTTATACTTTTTTTGTTCGCCCCATTGTATAATAGGATTAGTATAGGTTATACCTGCCATTAAAACCATAAACACGATTAAAAGTATCCCTTGTAATTTTCTAAACTTAGTCGATTCTATTTTATCTTTAAATCTAAATAGAACAATGCCCGCAACCAAAAAATTAATAATTCCTAGTACAAAAGGAGTGTAGGACAGCCCTAAAATAGGTAGCCCTACAAAGGCAAAAAATACGCCCCCTAATAGACTACCGTAATAGTCTTTTTCTAGTATAGAAGAGATATTGGTTTTTAGGTCTTCGTATTCGGTATTGATACGGACTACTAAAGGGATTTCTAATCCTATGAGTAAGCCCACTAACATGCTTAATAGATAAATTAAGGGTTCGTAGTATATAGAAAAGGCCGCAATAGTATAGACGATTACAGAGGAAAATGCTACGACTAAGGATAGACTTACTTCTAAAAGTAAAAAATTTTGAAGTAGATTTTTGGTAATTCGTTTACTAAATCTACTTCCTAATCCCATACAAAACAGCATTAAAGAAACAATCATGGTCCATTGAAAAATGGAATTACCTATAAAATAGGTGGCTAAAGTAGACAATACATATTCTGCTACGATACCTGCAAAACCTGTTGCAAAAATGGCTGTTTTTAAAACAAAAGAATTGT
>CALGNG010000334.1 GCA_937958735.1 uncultured Aquimarina sp.
ATCGGAACCATCCATATTATTGGTGTAGATAGCGGACTTACGCCAGAAAACAAGCATATTGCAGTACAACTTAATGGACATTATTTTATTTGTGCAGATAATGGTATTATATCTTTAATTGCCTCGGAGATTTACCCCGAAGCCATCTACGAAATTAACTTACCAGATGTACAGCAAGCTAATTTTCCTGTATTAGATGTTTTTACCAATGTGGCTTGCCATTTGGCTAGAGGTGGCGTTTTAGGAATTATTGGAACCCAAATTTCTTCTTACAAAGAGTTAAGTAAGACCGAACCTATAATACAACAACAAGAAAAAGTAATTATAGGCCATGTTGTTTACATTGATAATTATGGAAACGTGATTACTAATATTACCAAAGATGTATTTACTACTATACAAAAAGGACGTGATTTTTGTATTAAGGCTAAGCGTATTACTTTTGAAAAAATTGTAGACCGTTATAGCGATGCCATTAATTTTTCGATAGAACGTAATAAACGTGAAGAAGATGGAAAAAAAATTGCCCTTTTTAATTCTTCAGGATATTTAGAATTAGCCATTTATAAGAGTAATCCAAAAACTGTTGGAGCTGCCAGCACACTTTTTGGATTAAAATATATGGATACGATTAGCGTTACTTTTAAAGATTAACCCCCTACACATACTCTCTATGTTAGCACTGCTAAAAAAAGAACTTCATTATTTTTTTTCTACCGCAATTGGACTGGTTTTTTTAGCTGGTTTTCTAGTTTTTACAGGACTTTTTTTATGGGTGTTAGAAGGGGATTTTAATATTATAGATAGTGGCTTTGCCAGCTTATCGCCTTTTTTTGATCTAGCTCCTTGGATTTTTATTTTTTTAATTCCTTCTATTAGTATGGCCTCCTTTGCAGAAGAGCGTAAACAAGGAACTCTAGAGTTGTTACTTACTAAACCTATTAGCTCTTTACAACTCGTATTGGGTAAGTTTTTTGGAGTACTATGCATTGGTGTTATTGCCGTACTCCCTACCCTTTTTTACGTATTGGCCGTATACCAACTAGCCCAACCTGTTGGAAGTATAGATTTTGGAAGTATTATAGGGTCTTACCTTGCTTTATTATTACTGCTTTGCGGTTTTACTGCTATTGGTATTTTTGCTTCTAGTCTTACAAAAAACCAAACCATTGCTCTTATTATTGCTATATTAGGTTGTTTTATATTTTATATAGGTTTTGAAAATATACCTTTTCTAAAAGCTACTTTTTCTTGGGAGCTTTTAGGCGTTAACTTCCACTACTCTCGCATTAGCGAAGGGGTAATTGACACTCGTGATGTGGTCTACTTTATTTGTTTAACCTCTTTATTTATTATAGCTACCGCTATACTTCTAAAAAAAGAATCTCTTTTTTCTAGAAAAAATATATTATTATTACTCTGCCTTATTGTTTTTACTGCAATTGGTTCTTACCAATACCAACGTTTTGATTTAACCCAAGACCAACGCTTTAGCTTGTCCGATACATCTAAGGAAATATTAGCTACCATAGATACTCCTATTGTTATGGATATTCTTTTAGCTGGAGAACTCCCGCCAGAGTTTAAACGCTTGCAACGCGAAACACAACAACTTTTAGAAAGTTTTTCTGCCGAAAATCCTTTACTTAAATTTGCTACCGTAAACCCTTTAGAACCTATAGAGCTACGCAACGAAAACCTAACACAACTAAAAAAATTGGGAGTTGTTCCTGCCGAAGTAAGTACCCAGTTCGAAGGTGCTTTAAAAAAAGAATTGGTATTGCCTTGGGCTGTTATTTATTATAAAGACAAATCTATAAAAGTACCCTTATTAAAAAACAGGCTAGGCGCCACATCACAAGAACGTACTGCAGAATCTATTCAAAATCTAGAATACGAATTTACCAATACCCTAAAGCAGCTTACTCAAAAGAACACTCAGAAAATTGCTATATTAAAAGGAAATGAGCAATTAAAAGACATTTATATTCTTGATTTTTTACGAAGTCTACAACAAAAGTATACTGTACGTCCTATTTTAATCGAAGAAAACCCAAAACAACCTACAGAAGCTTTAAAAAAATTATTGAATTTTGATTTAGTTATTAATGCCAAACCTACCAAGGGCTTTTCCGAAGCTCAAAAATTAATTTTAGATCAGCATCTATTACATGGCAATAAACAGTTACACCTAATAGATATAGTAAATGCGGAAAAGGATAGTATTTTTAACAACCCTAATTTTAAAACACTTACTTGGGTTAACGATTTAAAATTAAACGATTTCTTTTTTGCATACGGTGCCCGTATTAATCCATTACTGGTAGACGACTATTATAGTGCACCTATAGTGCTAGCAGAGGGCGAAGGAGAAAACACACAATACATACCATACAACTGGGGGTTTTCTCCACTAGCTAAAGGAGAGGAGAGTATTGTTGCCAAAAATATAGAACCCGTAAAGTTTAATTTTAGTAGCCCCATAGAACTCTTAAAAAACAATATTAAAAAAACAGTACTGCTTCACTCCAGTCCTACAACTCGTTTATTGGGAGTCCCTTCGGAATTAAGTTTAAACAAAATTACTACTCCTAAGCCTAAAGAATACTATAATGCTACCACTACACCTTTAGCTGTTTTATTAGAGGGCTCTTTTAAAAGCTCCTACAAAAATCGTATACTCCCTTTTGACTATGCGTCCTATATTACTGATTCAAAAGACAGTAAACTTGTCTTAATTTCCGATGGAGATGTAATTAAAAATGAGGCTTCTAAAGGCACACCACTTCCTTTAGGTTACGACCCTATTAGCAAGCGCCAATATGGTAACAAAGATTTTTTATTAAATACCGTAAATTATCTTTTAGAAGATAATGGATTAATACAACTTAAAGCGAAGCAGCTACAAATCCCTGCACTTAATCTGCCTAAAATAGGCACAGATAAACTTATGTGGCAATGGATACTTATACTAGTTCCTTTACTTCTCGTAGGATTCATTTACATAGGATTTTCTTGGTACCGCCGTTTCCGTTTTACTAAATAAAGTACGATCATAAAGATTTTTTTATTTTAGGATCTATATTTTTAATAATCAAAAACAATCTGTTTTCCGTATTTCACTTGCCCCACTAACTACTTATTATATATTTATTTACGTTTTTTAAAAAATCCAACTAACTTACTTTAAATGTTACAACCTATTGCAAGAAGTATATAACTAAATCTAAGAACACAGCTAGTTATAGAAAAACACTTTTTGAATAATCCTAAAAGCAAAAAATGAACAATTATTTTAGGTTAACCCACGAATCAAACCTTTTAGATTAAACAACTAATCGTTCAATTCGCTATATATAATATTATTCACTATTTATTTGCAGTTATTTAAGTGTTTTGTGTATTCGTCTATAT
Organism: uncultured Aquimarina sp.; assembly: GCA_937958735.1. Classification (GTDB taxonomy): domain Bacteria; phylum Bacteroidota; class Bacteroidia; order Flavobacteriales; family Flavobacteriaceae; genus Aquimarina. Next base: position 3,415 of record CALGNG010000334.1, read on the forward strand.
ATTTATCTCTTTGTTTTTCATAATCTTTTAAAGATTTGAAATTTCGATAATCAGGCTTTAGATTATTAAAATAGAAATAAACTATAATGTCATTTCCTGGAAACATAATAAATGTACTTAGTGTACTTCCTTTTTCAATAGAATTTCTACTTAATCCGTAAATTTTCTGTCCATTAAATTCAAGTTCAATAACATCTTTGGATTTCATTCCACTTGAATTTTTAATCAAATAACGCAAGTTTTTTATTAGATTCTCTTTATCAGAATCATAAAAGCCTTCTGAAGATTGTTCAACTTTCAAGTTTACAAAAGGAACATTTTTGTTATTAAGATAAAGTACTCTATAGCCTGCGTTTCTGGAAACATTTTTCATCCCAACCTCTGTTTTTACTTCTCTTGGTGTTGCCGCTGACCTTGGAAGCTTATCTGCTGTTTTTGGATTTAAGTTTTTAATTCCTTTAAAACTAATATAGCAATTATCAATTCTCTTCGTCTGTCCATAAGTAAAACTAATTAAACCAATCAATAAAAACATTGTAGTTAATAATTTCACTCTTTTCATACTAATCTATTTTTTAAGTTGTGTACAACTAAAGACTAAAAAAGCCCATCTACTATAATTTCTATTTCTTATAATGCACTCTATATCTCCACAAAGACAATCCACCTAGCACAACAAAAAAGGCTAAAGCTTTCCACACAAAAGTAGGGGTTACTGGCTGGCTTCCACTGGCGTAAGAATGTAATCCCGAAAGATAAAAATTTACTCCAAAATACGTCA
>CALGNG010000335.1 GCA_937958735.1 uncultured Aquimarina sp.
AACAATCATGGTCCATTGAAAAATGGAATTACCTATAAAATAGGTTGCCAAGGTGGACAATACATATTCTGCCACAATACCAGCAAAACCTGTTGCAAATATGGCTGTTTTTAAAACAAAAGAATTGTTTTTTAAAAGGTCCATAAAATTAGGGTTGCAGCACCTATATAAGCAAAGGCTTCTATTAATCCTGCGCCAATATTTGGTTTTTCTTGATTAATAATTTCGTCGGTTAATTTTCTTCCTGGCAATAAAATAGCATCGGTTAAAAAACGCATAACTGGTAACAGAAGCATTCCTAATAAGGTGTATAGAGCAACATCTATTGCTGCCGTGATCCAATCTTGGAAAGGGTCCATTAAGGCATTCATAATTACTATACCTATAGCAATAATAGCTCCTGCAAACACGACTCCTGCTGCTACATTGTCTTTTTCTATTTCGTCGTGGATATTATAGCTTATCCAAGCACTAAAAACCTTAGTACTTAATACTAGCATTATGTTTCCAAATAACCAGTAGACCAAAAAGGTAGTAATCCCTTCCCATAAACTATTAGACTCCCCTACTAATGCACCATATAGCAAGAAAGAGTTACTTAAGTATACAGCGGCTTCGATAACCCCTGTGCCTTCGTTTTTATCTTCTATAATTTCTTTTTTTATAGAGAAACTAGGAAGTATTAATTTATTGGCTATTACTGCTCCTATTTGAAGTAAAAACATTCCTAACACTCCATAAATACCTATAAGCTTAGCATCTTCTAAAAATCCATAACTTTCTCCAGATATAGCTCCTATTATAATTACAACCAGTGCAGAAAAGTAGCCTACATAGGAAATAATAAATGCTAGATTGTCTTTTTCTACCAGTTCTTTGGTTATATCTATTTTTGGGTTTAGTATTGAATACAGTATTTTACCTGCATAAAACAAAACAAAAGCCATTGCTAAATATCCAATGCTGTGCACCAGACTATTTAGGTTTATATATTGGTTAATCGTATCCATTATTTGTATTATTTTCCGAAGCCGCCACTGCGTGCTCTAGAGGTTGACGAACTGCTAAAACGATTGGTGTTTCTGGTAGTCTTAGAATAACTTTTAGAAGAGGTGTAACCTCTAGACTTTAAGCTGGTAGCACTTTTACTAACTTTACTATTTACCTTACTTCTAAAGCTAGAGGGCTTTTTACTCCAGCTAGATCCACTATTGGTCCGGGAATTGGTTCCGTGCTGGTTGTTTCTACCGTAATAATCGCTTCTACCACGATAATTAGTGCGGTAATTATTCCAATCGCTTCGTCCATATCCATAATAGCCTCCATAACCATAACGCGGTCCAAAAAACAAGCTAGACATAAAGTGGTAACGACCATAAAAAGCCCAAAAAGAGCTTCCATTACTCTGTGTTTGCCATTGCCCATATCTTGGGTTTCCTACATAACCATTAGAACCCGCTGGAGCTGTGTTTTTATCTAATATTCCATTTTCTTTATTTAAGACCGTCATCCCTAAATCTGCCTTATGGTCTTCAAAAACAATAGGAGAAACTTCTTGCCAATCTGTATTAACTACTTTTACATCTGTAGCTTTTGCTGTGGAATCGGCTAATTGCTCTTGGGTTAATTGCGGTTTATTTTCCTTAATTAAAATACGGTATTTATGATAATATTTATCCTCTGGCTCCTTATAATCCATATCCGCAAGTATTACGGTATAATCTGTTTTATCTAAATATTGGGTTATAATATTATCTATAGGAGACTTTACAAACTTAGGTTTATCTGAAGAACTGGTACATTTATAAAAAACGAGCAGTATTACGCTAAAAATAAGAATAGGCTTGATATATTTCATTTAAAGTGTTTTTATTGTTTAGTAGGTAAAATATTACCAATCTCAAAAGACTTAAGGGCTATACCTATACTTGCTTCAAAGTCGTTATCGTCCCACTGTTCTATGCAAAGATATTTATCTTCATCATCATTAGTATAATCAAAAGCAATTACTTCTTCCCAATTTTCTGTTTCTACATCTCTATAATACCCTGGGGATTCTTTATCCAAATAATATACTATGTCCTGGTACGTGATTTGGTCTGGAAAGGTTTTGTGCTCTTTGTAATAATTGGTTACTACACTCCCTAGTTTTCGGTATTTTATTTTTTCGAACAAACCAATTTCTAATTGGTCTTCTTCCTCTATGTTTAAGTAATAGTTTTTAGCCCCTGCTTCTATTAAAAATTCTCTCGAGAAATGATTGTTACCCCAATCGTACTCTCCCATTTTTTTAACCATCCAAGTCTCTAAATTGTAATCTAACAGGTATCCTTTTTCTAGATCGGTTATTTTTATATCTACAGGATCGTAATGTGGTGCTTCTTCTTTTTTCTTGAATATGTCAAATAAACCCATGTTATTTTCTTTATAATTAAGTGTGTCCAAAACTAATCTACTTCTATAGAAAACACCTTCAATTCAATTGTCTAATTTATTACTTTTTTATTACCCATACGGTTTATATATAAATAATACTTCGTAACGCGCTAGACTTATTAGTAAATCCAATTTTTATTAAACGAATTCTTGTTTATAAGTTTGGTAACAAAATTATTTTTAAAATTACCTGCTAATAACTTCTATAGGCCTTATTTGGAATAAAAAATTACCCAAACAAGACCTATACAAAAGTAAATTACGATTTAGATTCCATACCTAACTGCTCTTTTAGCTTTGCTAAACTATCTTCTGCAGAAACATCTTTTACATTAATAGCCTTATCTAATTCTTCGTCGATAGATTTACTAGAATCGGCGATGTCTCCATAGGCTTCTGCTAATGCTTCTTCTTGAGCTACTTTATCTTTCATTTTCTCTAACATAGAAACGGTGCTAGAGCTATCAATACCAGACATTTGTTTGTTTAGGTTTTTAGTTGCTTTAGAAACTTTTACGCGTGCCTTAAGCGTATTCAGCTCGTTTTCCCACTTGCTAATATTTTGCTTAATACCTTGGATATTTTTTTCTAACTGAGATACCGATGTCTGAAATTTCTCTGCATCTTGTCTACTACGGGCTTCATTCTTCGTGTTTTCTTCCTTCTTAATTAATGCTTCTTTAGCTAACCTATCTGCCTCTGCAGCATCTATACCTCCTGTTTGCCCTTTTTTAAGGATTAACATGGCTTTTTGTTCGTAATCTTTAGCTTTGGCGGCGTATTCTTCTGTATCGTTTTTAGATCTAATAGCCATTGCCTTTACTTCTGCCAGCGACTCTAAACTTTTATGTAAGTCACTTTTCATATCTCTAATACCTTGCTCTGTCATTTTAATTGGACTTTCAAGATTGTCAAGTGCTGCGTTAGCTTCTGCTTCTCCTATTTTAAATAATCTTTTGAAAAAATTCATTTTTTTTAATATTTTGAAAAATTAATAATTTGTTGTGAGTATTCGCTAAGCAATAATCCTAACGAGTTTAAACTGGCCTCTAGTTCGTTAAGATCTAGATTTTCTATTTGTAATGTGTCTCTAAAAATTACTTTTTCTCCTGTCTCGTCCAATACAAATGCACCGTGGACAATGTCTCTGTTTTTCTGAAGTAATTGTTTGTAGACTTCTTCGTTTTTGTTTTTAATATTGAATATATGTTGTTCTATAATAAGAATAGGTGAAGCGATTCCTAGAATAAGGTTCTTAATTCCTTCACTTTCATTATTAATCATAATAATATTATCGTCTGTATTTTCGTAAATAATATTAAAATTTAGCTCTAACAAGTACTCTTTCACTAATTGATAGTGGTTATTCATCTGTGAAAATTTTAAATTTAAGTTATTTCAATTTTAGCATTTTTTTTAGCATTGCTTGCTTTTAATAGAGTTTTATTTTAGCTATTTTTTTTAGCTTAAAACATATTATGTCATCAAAATTAGTTTAAACGAATCCATATGGCTAATTTTGTTAGAACAAAGATAGGATTGTTTTTTATAATTGCAAATAAAATTAGCACAAAGATGTCTTTTTTTGGAAAAAATATAAAAAAAATACGAAGCGTTAAAAGTTTAAGTCAGCAGGCCTTTGCAGAATTATTCGAACTAAAACGAGGTACTTTAGGTGCTTACGAAGAAGAACGAAGCGAACCTAAGATTGAAACCATTTTAAAAATAGCTAATTACTTTAGCATATCTGTAGATAATTTATTGACTCACGAACTTACTGTAAATGAATTATTGCGTTTTAAGGCAGATCTAACCACCTATGCAGACGATGTAAAGCACGAACAGTTTCCTTTGATTCCCTGCATTACAGAGGGTAACGCTAGTAAATACGCTTTGCTGTTTAACAAGCCTAAATTTATAGACGAGTTACCTGTTATACAACTACCTATTGATCCCGAAAAGGAGTTTAGAGCTTTTACGGTTTCTAATTTAGAAATGACAAATCAAGATATTGGCTTTTATCCTAAAGATATAGTTGTTGGAGAAAAAGTGGCACTTTCTGCCATCTCAAAAATGGATAGTGGCACTTTGGTATTTATTGTAATAGATAAGGCTTTACTATTTAGAAGACTTTATATTACCCAAAATACCGCAACCCTACACGCAGACCACAAAGGTATAGAGGATATTAGTTTTGAGATCTCCAAAATAAAGGAACTCTGGCAAGTCCGTTATTCTTTTTTTAAACGCATTCCCGAATTATCTAATAATATCGAAGAACAAATGCAGATTATGCAACAGGAATTACTAAAAATTAAAGAAAAACTGGGATAAAACTCCGTTATTACTAACCTATATTGATTAAAATTATTCTTTTAAGAAGATACAAAAAGGTTGTTTTTAGTTTTTAAAATTTATAAAATATCCTATAAAAGGACTAAGCTACTTTAAAAATAATTAATGCAACCACTAGAATAAAATTTAAAGGCAATAGCCAGAAAATCCATTTTATATTATTTTCTTCAAAAACAGTCGATTTTATTTTTCCGTCTATTTGTACAAATAATTTATCTGAAGCCTCCTCTTTATTACCACCTACAATATCATTTTTCAAACCCGAAACAAGATCGATAATGGGCACTTTATCTGTAATAATAGCAATTATTCTTTTTGAAATAAAAGTAGGTACTTTATCAAAAATCTTTTTAGAAATATCGTACACATTTATAGCCTTAGATAAATCTTTATTGGAAGCATTGCCCATAGCAGTAAAAGCTACTTCTGCTTTATCTACGATAAGAACACAGGCTTTTTTCAATAAAAAATTAACCTTGTTGTATCCTATACGAATCGCGTCTACAATAGCAAAGCTGTAAGATTTAGAAACTGCAAATAAGACAAAACCAACACACAGAC
>CALGNG010000336.1 GCA_937958735.1 uncultured Aquimarina sp.
TAGAGCCAGGTATATATATCCCAGAAGAAAATATGGGATTCCGATTAGAAGATAATGTAGTAATTAATGCTACTGGAACGCCTACCAATTTAATGGCTTCTATCCCTATAGAAATAGAAGAAATAGAGGATTTAATGAATGCTTAATTAGGAGAGCTTCATATGAAAATAGCTTATAAAGCTACTCAAATTAGTTATACTATTTCGGGTGTTGGACCTGTTATTGTTTGGTTACATGGTTTTTTAGAATCCAAGGCAATATGGGAGGCGCAATGTGCTTTTTTTGATGCTTATTTTACTAATATTTGCATTGATTTATTGGGGCATGGAGACACGCAAGCTTTAGAAGAGGATAGTAGTATAGAATTGCAGGCAGAAGCGGTTGTAGCAATAATAAAGGGTTTAGGGATTAAAAATTTTTCTGTGATAGGGCATTCTATGGGTGGTTATGTAGGACTGGCTTTGTTAGAGAAGTATAAGGCTAAGATCTCCCACTTTGTATTATTACATTCTACGAGTTATCCAGATAGTTTAGAAAAACAACAAAATAGAGACCGAGCCATTAAGCTTATAGCTACTCAAAAAAATAATTTTATCCACATGGGAATAGTTAATCTGTTCTCTTCAAGAAACAGAAATCAATTTAGTAAAGAAATAGATGATCTTATAAGTAGAGCACAACAAATAACGCCAAATAGTATTATTATTGCGATTAGAGGAATGAAAGTTCGTCCATCCCGTACCAATATATTAATAAATTATACGGGTAAAAAACTAATTGTGGCAGGAGAGCAGGATCCGGTAATTCTTCTTAAAAAAAGCAAGGAAGAGGCAATAGAAACTAAAAGCCACCTTCTAATTTTAGAAAGCGGCCATATGAGTTATATAGAAAATCCTATAGCTTTAAATAATGGGTTACTAGAATTTTTAAAAGCTAAAAATTAATAGCCTATTACTTCGCGTACTCGTTTTAGTGTAGCGCTGGCTACCTCTGTAGCTTTTGCCGCTCCTATTTTAAGAGCCGCTTCGACTTCTTGTGGGTTATCCATGTAGTAATTAAATTGTTCACGTTCTTTTACAAAACGCTCTAAAATTAATTCATATAAAGCCTGTTTTGCATGCCCATAGCCAAAATTACCAGCTAGGTATTTTTCTTTTAAATCCTCTATTTGTGTTTTGTTTCCTAAGATACGGTATAAGGCAAAAACATTACAGGTATCGGGATTTTTAGGGTCTTCTAAAGGAGTGCTATCTGTAGCAATACCCATTATTTGCTTTCGCAATTTTTTATCTGGTAAAAAAATATTAATAATGTTGCCTTTAGATTTACTCATTTTAGCACCATCGGTACCTGGGACATACATGGTGCTTTTGGCCGTTTTAGCCTCGGGTAATACAAAAACTTCTTTTTTTACTTGGGCATGTAGTCTAGAGGCAACATCTCTAGTCATTTCTAAATGCTGTAATTGATCTTTACCTACAGGCACATACTCTGCATCGTACAATAAAATATCCGCGGCCATAAGCATTGGGTAACTAAATAGACCAGAATTAATATCCGAAAGACGATCTACTTTGTCTTTAAAAGAATGGGCAAGGGTTAGTCTTTGATAAGGGAAAAAGCAACTTAAATACCAGCTTAATTCGGTTACTTGTGGGATATCGCTTTGGCGATAAAACACCGACTTTTCTATATCTAAACCACAAGCTAACCAAGCAGATGCGGTTGCTAAAGTGTTTTCTCTTAAAATTTTAGCGTCTTTAATTTGAGTAAGAGAGTGCATGTCTGCAATAAATAAATACGATGTATTTTCGGGCTCGTTTGCCATTGCAATTGCGGGTATAATTGCCCCTAAAATATTCCCTAAATGTGGAATTCCTGTACTTTGAACTCCCGTAAGTATTTTTGCCATTGTAATTGAAATTTTTGCAAATATATTTAATTCTGCGCTTTAAAACAGCAACTATCTAAGAATGAAATAGTACTTAATATCTTATAAAATTTTAAAGGGTTTTTAATGGAATTTGAAGTAGTAAATTAGTAAATTCAATCTTTAAAAATTAAAAAATGAAATACACCAATTTACCTGGAACCGATATACAAGTAAGTAAATTATCTTTAGGTACGATGACCTGGGGAATTCAAAACACCGAAGCAGAAGCCCATGAGCAAATGGATTATGCCGTTTCTAAAGGGATTAATTTTTTTGATACTGCAGAATTGTACCCAGTACCTTTTGAGATAGAAAAACATGGAGATACCGAGAAAATTATTGGTACATGGTTAAAAAAGAACTCGAACAGAGATAAAATTATAGTAGCAAGTAAAATTGTTGGGCCACGTGATTTTGTTAGTGGAGTAAGAGATAAAGTAGATTTTAGTAAAAAAGCATTATCCGATGCCATCCACAAATCTTTAAACCGCTTACAAACCGATTATATAGATTTATACCAATTACATTGGCCAGAAAGAAACACTAATTTTTTTGGATTGTTGGGGTATACCCACGATAGCGAAGAAGCTTGGCAAGATAACTTTAAAGAGGTGTTAAATGCTTTAGAGGGCTTTGTGAAAGAAGGGAAAATACGTCAGATAGGGGTATCTAACGAAACTCCATATGGAGTAATGCGTTTTGCAGAAGAAGCTAGAAAAGGAAGTCTAAAAATAAGCACAGTACAAAACCCATATAGTCTTTTAAATAGAAAAGACGAAATAGGATTGTCCGAGGTTTTATTGCGAGAAGATATCGGGTATCTAGCTTATTCCCCACTAGGATTTGGACAATTAACAGGAAAGTATTTGGAAGAAACTCCTGCTAACGGAAGGGTAACGATGTTTCCTCAATTTTCTCGTTACCATAACGAAAAGTCTTTTGAGGCTACCAGAGCTTATAACGAAGTGGCAAAAAAGCATAATATAAGTCTAACCCATTTGGCACTTGCTTTTATAAATCAGCAAGATTTTATGACTTCTAACATTATTGGAGCCACCAGCCTAGAGCAGTTAAAAGAAAATATAGAGAGTATAGATTTTACATTATCCGATGAGGTAATTAAAGATATTAATGCAGTGCAAAAAGCCATTCCCAATCCTGCACCATAATTATTTTTCAGAATACAGTTTAGGTTTTTAGATTTAAAAGGAAGCCAAAATTAAAAGCAAAAAGCCTCTTCCAAACATTATGGAAAGAGGCTTTTCTAACATAAACAAAACACATAAATATAATCGCACTATAAACTTGTATTAATCCCTACTGCTCTCCATAAGCTTGATACGAATTTATTTTTTCTTTAAAACTCCGGTAAGTTGTTTTTCGGTTTTTTATGGTATTTACCCTATAAGACTTTTCTTTGTCTTTAAACCAGTTATTGGTAATTTGTGTAGTAGCAATTTTATTAATAAGATTTTTGAAACTGTTTTGGTTCTTTTTAAATCCCGTATAATTTATGGTTCCTAAGACGCTAGTATTTTTGCGTAATAAGATAAACCATTCTGTAAAATATACTTTAGCCACTCTTTTTTTATTTACTACTTTAGAAGAAGATAAACTAGCATATTGTGCAGAAGCATTCCAAAAAATAATTCAGTTATAACGGAAATAAGTAAGCTTAAAAAGGTTTTCATAAGTCCTAATTTTGACATTAGATTAATTTTCTAATACCAAAATTAAAGAGATGGTCTGCTTTATTAAACTATTTGTCTCTAAAGGGGAAAAATCAAGCTTAAAAGTGAAAAAATGGTTTACAAGGGAATAGGGAGTTACAAGTCTAACCACTGTTTAAAGGCAGAAGCTTTGTTTTTTCCAATAATAATATCTATTTCGGATTTAGGTTTAACCTGGATTTTTAGCTTATTATTCTCGAATTTTGTAATCTTTTCTATAGCGGTAATGCATACAATAAACTGCCTGTTGGTTTTAAAAAACAACTTTTCGTCTAGTACAGAAAAGATCTTGTCTAAACTATCGTTAGAAGTGGCCATTTTGCCATCTTTTCGTATAATGTAAGTAATTGTATTTTCTACATACACATAAGCAATATCGGTAATCAAAATAGAAACCAGCTCGTTTCTTACATAAGTAAGTATTCGCTGTTTGCAAACTTCTTCGGTAGTGTTTTTAGGATTTGGATTAGTTTCTTTTTTGAGGGCTAGGGCTTCTTTTTCTTCTATTATTCGTTGTTGGTAAGAAGAGATAGACTCGTTTAGTTTGGAAAGATTTTGAGTATTAGTTTCTAGATTAATTAATTTTTTGTCCAATCTTTTTTCCGAAAAAAAACTTATTAGACGTATGGCAAATAACAAAACTAGTAATAGAAATAGCCCTAAAATAGCAAAGATGAGGTAAGTTTTTTCTCTTAATTGGTTTACAACATTTACGATCTCCTTAAAGTTTAGAGTATAGACAATAATTAGATCGGAGTTAACTAGTGGGCGTAAATTTATAATCTCTTGATCCGATTTTTTTTTTAGATCATTAAAATAATTAAAGAAGTAAGTATATAGTTTTTCGCCATTTATTTCGCCATTAAAATCGGTGGCTTTGTTTTCCGAAATAGCTTCTCCAATATGGGTAATATTAGGGTAGTTTACATAATTACCTGTCCAATTAATAATAGATAAGTAAGAAGCATTTTCTAAAGTGTTGTTAATGGACAGTTGTGCAATACCTTCAAAGGTATCTTTGTCTGGTACTTTGTCGTAAACAAATTGTAGTGTGTTGGCTTTACTGTCCATGTTTAAAAATGTGTTTTCTAAATAAGAGACGGTAAATTGTTTTACTATAATAGGAATAGTAATTAAAGAAAGCAACCCAAATAAGACAACATATAGTAGAGTAGTAAAGGTGTATGTTTTATAGTACTTCATGTATGTTTTTATAATAAAAAGTGGCTTTTTACAGCATAAGCAACACGCGTCCAAAAATACAAGAAAATTAATAAATCTAGTAAAATCAACGATTAAAGAATTTTTTAGTGTTAAAAATAATTCCTTTTTAAAGTTATTTTTTCACTTTTAGGCTAAAAAGTTTATTTACAAATAAAGTCGATAGTACATTTGAAATAAAAGGAAATGAATGTCGAAGAAACTAATTTATATATTATCCATTATTGTTTTACTATTTCTTAGTGGATTCCTTTTTTTTAATTTTATAAATCAAAAAGTCCAGACTACTCAAAAAACAGAAAGTGTAATTACCTTATCTGCGGATAATTTATCTAAAGAAATTATTTTAATAGAGGATTTAAAAAGGTTTGATCATTTTATAGAAAAAGCAATTCAAATAAAAGGAATAATAAAAAAAATAGAATCTAATGGTAATGGGTATACAGTAGTATTAAATTCTGAAAACAAAAAAATAAACATTTTATGTAAACTACAGGTCGATCAAAATGAAAAAATAGGAGACTTAATTATAGGAGATACCATTACAATAAAGGGGATTTATAAGGGATATTTAATTGATATGATTTTACTAAACTGTATTATAACTAAACACTAATATGAAGAAACTATTATTACTGCCATTTCTTATTATTATAAGTTTTGGGTTTACAAAACCCAAAAAACAATATCTTACTCGAAATGGTGAAGTAACCTTCTTTTCTTATGCTGCTGCAGAAAATATAAAAGCAGAAAATAATCAAGTATTAAGTTTGCTAGATATTAAAAAAGAAAAGATAGCTGTTAACATTTTAATGCGTGCTTTTGAATTTGAAAAATCGTTAATGCAAGAGCATTTTAACGATAGTTATATAGAATCTGATATTTACCCAAGAGCGACTTTTGAAGGAACAATTCTTAATTTTAAACCAGAAGAAAAGGGAAAGCGAACCAAGTTTATAAAAGGAGACTTTACTTTAAGAGGAATAACTAAGCCTGTTAAATTAAAAGCAGAAATAGATTACGATGGTAACCAATATACTATTACTGGAGTAACAACTATAGATGTTAAAGATTATAAAATTAAAATCCCAGAAATATTGTCTTCAAAAATCGCAAAGACGGTCAAAATTTCGTTCAATTTTAAATACGATTCTTATGAAAAATAATACTATCGTAACCCTTACTTTATTATTGTTATGCGTTAACATAGTAAAAGCACAAGATTTGCTAAATCAGCTTTATTTCGAAGAAAAAAAACAGGTAATATTAACCGAATCTACTTTTAAAACCCTACGTATTGGCTTTGCACACTCTATAGAAACCAGAAAAAAAGGAATATTAGAAGTATCTGTTTATACAAGGTATTGGAATATTCCAGAGATAGATGGGGTAGAGGTAGAGACCAATAATTTTGGATCGGATCGTGCTAGTGCTCGTTTTGGCTTGGATTATGCGATTAACAATAACTTATCTGCGGGTATTGG
>CALGNG010000337.1 GCA_937958735.1 uncultured Aquimarina sp.
GCATAAATCCAACAACAGCAATGCAGATTAACACAAAACTAGTAATTAAACTAAAATCTAAAAGTAGAAACGAAATCAAAAAAACAAGAATACTTAACCCTACACCAAGACCATAGCTAACAAACATAGCCCCATAAAAAAAAGAAGGCTCCATTTTATATTTGGTATTACAATTAGAACACCTCTCCGACATTGTAAATAACTCCTTAATATAATAGGGATTTTTGTTCTTATACATACTCTCCTGTTGGCATACAGGACAGCTCCCTGTTAAAATACTATATAGTGCAGATCCCTTTAAAAATTTCATACTACAAATTTAATAAACAAGAATTCACAGAGGTATTATAAACCAAAAATTATAAATAATTAACAAAAAATTAAATCTCTCACCTACTCCAAAATATCTAAAAAACGATACTAAGTTAAACTTATAGATATCTAAAACGGCAAACAAACAAGAGCAGTATAACTAAAAAAACCACTAATTATTTACTAGAATCCATAAAACTAAATACTTTCCAAAACATATGGTTTTATAGTCAAACAAAATTGAGCATCTTTGTACAAAATTTAAGCTGATGTTAAACATTCATAATCTTTCCATTTCTTTTGCAGGGGAATACCTTTTCGAAGAAATAACCTTTAAGATTACTGCAGGAGATAGAATAGGACTAGTAGGAAAAAATGGAGCAGGAAAATCTACAATGCTTAAGATACTGTCTGGAGATCAAGAAGCCGATACAGGACAGATAGCCATAGACAAAAAAGCCCGTATTGGATTTCTAAGACAAGATATAGACTTTGTAGAAGGTCGCACTGTATTAGAAGAAGCCTACGAAGCTTTCGAAGAAATAAAAGACCTGGAGCGTAAGATGGAAGACATCAACACGCAACTAACAGAACGTACCGATTATGAAAGTGATGCATACACTAAACTAATCGAAGATGTAAGCGACTACACCCAACACTACGAAATTCTAGGAGGATACAATTACCAAGGGAATACCGAAAAAGTACTTTTAGGACTAGGTTTTAAATCCGAAGATTTTGGCAACTTAACCGACACCTTTTCTGGAGGATGGCGTATGCGAATAGAATTAGCTAAACTATTATTACAAGACAACGACTTACTACTATTAGATGAACCCACTAACCACCTGGATATAGAATCTATAATTTGGTTAGAAAACTTCTTAAAAAGCTATGCGGGAGCCGTAGTAATTGTTTCTCACGACAAAATGTTTCTAGACAATGTAACCAACCGTACAATAGAAATATCTTTAGGAAAAATCTATGATTACGATAAACCCTACTCGGACTACCTGGTTTTAAGAAAAGAACTAAGAGACCAACAACTAGCAACACAAAAAAACCAAGCTAAACAGATAGAACAAACGGAAAAACTTATTGAAAAATTCCGAGCCAAAGCAACAAAAGCATCCATGGCACAGTCTCTAATGAAAAAGCTGGACAAAATAGACCGCATAGAAGTAGACGAAGACGACAATGCGGTAATGAATATTAAGTTCCCCATAAGCATACAACCCGGAAAAGTAGTAATAGAAGCAGAAAATATAGGGAAAGCATATGGAGAAAAAGTGATACTTAAAAGTATTGATTTACTAATAGAAAGGGGCAGTAAAACTGCTTTTGTCGGGCAAAATGGACAAGGAAAATCCACTTTAGCAAAAATTATAGTTAACGAGCTAGACCACACAGGAAATTTAAAACTGGGACACAATGTACAAGTGGGTTATTTTGCACAAAACCAAGCAGAATATTTAGATGGCGAAATTAGCATCCATGAAACCATGATTAATGCTGCCAACGAAAAAACCCGTAGCAAAGTACGCGATATGTTAGGATCCTTTCTATTTAGAGGCGACGATGTAGACAAAAAAGTAAAAGTACTGTCTGGAGGAGAAAGAAACCGCCTAGCGCTATGTAAACTATTATTACAACCGCTAAACGTATTGGTAATGGACGAACCTACCAATCACTTAGACATAAAATCAAAAAATGTATTAAAATCGGCATTAGAAAATTTTGAAGGCACCTTATTATTGGTCTCCCACGATAGGGATTTTTTACAAGGATTAACCAATAAGGTGTACGAATTTAAAGATCAAAAAATTAAGGAATACCTAGGAGATATAGATTACTACCTTGAAGAAAGAAAAGTAGACGATATTCGGGAAATCGAAAAAGTCGAAAAAAAGGTTGCTGTTAAGAAAAAAAACACCCCTGTGGTAAGCTACGAAACCGAAAAAAAAATAAAATCATTACAAAATAAGATTAGTAATGCTGAATCAAAAATTAGTAAATTAGAAAGCGATATTAAAAAACTAGACTTTCAGTTAGAGAAGAATTACGAAGAAACCATCTCTCAAACTGATTTTTTTAGCAAATACGATAAGAAAAAGGCCGATTTAATAGCTCAAATGGAGCTATGGGAAAGCCTACAAGAGCAAGTTGAACAATTAGCATAAAATCACAACTATGGAAGATTTTAAAGAAATAGACGTAAACTCTCATGCGCTATCATGGGTAGGAAAAATACATTACGACTTTGGTTTTATTACCCAAAGCGCCTTTAAAAAAAATAATTTAGACCTTACTAAAGAAGAATGGAGTGTCCTAAAACGTCTTAATATAAATGACGGTCAAAGGATGAATGACATGGCTTTTATTACCCATCGAGACAAAGTTTCTATGATGCGCGTAGTAAACTCTATGGTTAAGAAAAATTATATTTTTCGCAGGACAGACGAAGTAGACAAACGTGTAAATCGTATTTTTCTAACTGCTTACGGGAAAGAAACCATCCAAAAAGTACTTCCTATAATGTACGAACTAATACCAGAAGTACAAGATAGTTTAACCATAGAAGAACGCGAAGTATTAATACATGCCTTAAAAAAGGTAAAAGCCCGTATGGCCGAAATCGCAGAATCTAAAGGTTTATTAAAATAACAGATGCTGGAGCATTATTTTCAATGCCCGCATTGTTGGGAAGAAATCTCGATGCTCCTAGACACCTCCGTATACCAACAAACGTATATCGAGGACTGTGAAGTTTGCTGTAATCCCATACAACTTACTCCTACTTTTACGGAAAACGAATTAACAGGCTGTACAATAGAAAGCATCGAACAATAATAAATTAAAAAAACACATAAACACCTTATTAAAGTATTGCCTAACAAAAAAAAGGTTGTACATTTGCATTCTCTTAAATAATTCAGTCGGTATTATGAGCCGAAAGTCAAAAGCTAAGTTGATATTTTAGAGATTACAACGCGGGATAGAGCAGTAGGT
>CALGNG010000338.1 GCA_937958735.1 uncultured Aquimarina sp.
ATTCGCAAAAAATTTGTGATACTTACTCCAGAAGAATGGGTAAGGCAACATGTAATACATTATTTGATTAACGAAAAGAAACATCCGCAAAGCTTAATTAATGTGGAAAAAGAATTAGTGGTTAATGGTATCAAAAAACGATATGATATTGTAACCTATCGTCCAGATGGCAGTATTTATTTAATGGTAGAATGTAAGGCTCCTAAAATAAAAATTACACAACAAACCTTTGACCAAATTGCCCGTTACAATTTAGCCTTAAAGGCTTCCAATTTAATGGTTACTAATGGATTAAATAATTATTATTGCCAAATAGATTATAGCAGCGAAAGTTACTCTTTTTTAAAAGAATTAGATTTATATACTAAAGACACCCCATAATATTAATGAAATATACTTCAAACTCTCTTGCTATCGTAATCCTTAACTGGAACGGAAAACCCTTATTAGAGCAATTTTTACCTTCTGTAGTTTTACATAGCGAAGAGGCAAACATTTATGTAATAGATAATGCTTCTACAGACGATTCTATAACCTGGTTAGAAAAACAATATCCAAAGGTTTCTATAATCTCTTTATCAAAAAATCTGGGTTATGCAGGAGGATATCAAAAAGGGTTGGCTCAAATTAAAGCCCCTTTATATTGCTTATTAAATAGTGATGTTAAGGTAACTAAAGATTGGCTACCTCCCATTTTATCTTTATTTAAAACAGAAACTATAAGCGCTATACAGCCTAAAATATTGGATTTTAAAGACCCTACATGTTTTGAATATGCTGGTGCTGGTGGTGGATTGTTAGATAGTCTAGGTTACCCCTATTGCAGAGGTCGTGTTTTTGATACTATAGATAAGGATAATGGGCAGTATAATGATATAGTAGAGATTTTCTGGGCTTCGGGGGCTTGCCTATTTATTAAAAGTGAACATTATTGGGAAGTAGGTGGTTTAGATTCGGATTATTTTGCACATCAAGAAGAAATAGATTTATGTTGGCGTCTTAAAAACAAAGGGCAAAAGATCTATTATTGTGGCGTTTCTACAGTATACCATGTAGGAGGTGCGTCTTTAAATTATGTGAGTCCTCAAAAAACGTTTTTAAACTTTAGAAATTCTTTATTTTCTATTTTAAAAAATAAAAAAGGCTTTAATGCTTATTCTACTTTATTTACAAGAATGGTATTAGATGGTTTGGCTGGGATTCAATTTCTACTCCAAGGAAAACAGAAACATTTCTTAGCTATTATAAAAGCTCATTTAAGTTTTTATACTCACCTTCCTATATTAATTAAAAAAAGAGGTAAAATTACTCGCAAGCTTATTAAATACGACTCTAAAAGTATTGTTTGGGATTATTTTGTATTGAAAAAACACAAAAATTAAAAAATAATAGATGTAGGTTTAATACCACATAGCGAAGTAACAGAATCTGCAACAATAACAACAGCTAGCCCCTACAGTAATAAACAGTATTCATACCAAGCTAATCTTAATTATATTACCCTTCTAACCAATGGTACTACCTAATACTAATATACTTAACTTTTGTACCTGGTTTTATAGTTGCTTCATCCACTTTATAGCTACTAACATAGGTTTCTAAATAAAAATGAAGCTTTCCGTAGGAAACACTTGTTCTACCTTCTATTTCACTACCATGAGTTTCACTATTTGGATAGGCTTTTTTAACTTCCTCAAAAGTAGCTCCTACACCAATTCCTTTTAGAGTTTTGTATTTTGGAGAATACACCTCTATCATTTGAACAGTGCTTTCTCCCTCTACAAGTGGCAAAATAAACCCTACTTTCTCTCCATATTTATCCTTTATCTTATAACCATTAAACTCTCCTTCCCCATTTACCTGGCTGTCTTCTACAATAGAAGTATTATTTGTATCTATTTTACTTCCTAAAATAATACCTTTAAAACCATTTTCTGTAATTAATAAATTTTCTCTTAAATCCTCTATTTTATTATTTTGCAGTCTAAAATTCACTTCTTTTTTAAACGTCTTTTTTTCAATTATTTTATTATCACTTTTTTTACATCCAATTATTCCTAATAATGCAAAATAGGACACGACAAGTATTTTACACATAATAAATTGATTTTTAGGTTATTAATGCAATAATAATATTATTATTGCATTAATAACTGTTTATATTTCGATATTATTGAATTAAATCCTATTAGGACTATAAGTTGTTAAAATCACAGCTTTAAAGTACCTTTGCTGTCTATTAAAAACAGGTAATTTAATTTTACTTAGGACGACTATACTAGTATGAAAAAAATTCAGGATATATTAAAAGAACGCATCTTAATACTAGATGGAGCAATGGGTACCATGATTCAGCGTCATAAGTTTACTGAAGAAGATTATAGAGGGGAACGCTTTAAGGATTGGGAACAACCCGTACAAGGAAATAACGACTTGTTAAGTATCACTCAACCTGAAGCTATTAAAGAAATTCATGCCTTATATTTTGAAGCAGGAGCGGATATTGCAGAAACTAATACTTTTTCAAGTACTACTATTGCCATGGAAGATTATGGTATGGAAGATTTAGTATATGAATTAAACTACGAATCGGCAAAAATTGCCCGAGAAGTAGCCGATGAATTTACTGCAAAAAACCCTGACAAACCACGTTTTATAGCAGGCTCTATA
>CALGNG010000339.1 GCA_937958735.1 uncultured Aquimarina sp.
TAACCGCATAATTGTTGCCGCTAGTAAAACTTAACTGGCGTTCAAACAAAATATTTGGGTTGGTTTCTATTACCTCTGTTACTTCGGTTACTTCTGTAGTTTCGCAAGAAGTAAAAGTAAAACAAGCTAATAAAGATAAAATTAAGCCTATGTGTTTTAAAGTAATCATAATTTAGTCTTTTTTAAAGTTAATACTTAAAGAGTTTACGCAGTAACGTTGTTTAGTTTCGGTAGGACCGTCGTTGAACACATGCCCTAAATGTCCTCCACAATTTACGCACATAATCTCAGTGCGAATCATTCCATTGGATACATCTTTTTGGTAAAGTACATTTCCAGAGACCGATGCATCAAAACTAGGCCACCCACAACCACTATCAAATTTAGTGCCACTTGTGAAAAGTTCGGCTTCACAACCTTTACAAATATAAGTACCCTTATCGTAATGTTCATTAAGCTCTCCTGTAAAAGCCCGTTCGGTACCTTTTTGGCGTAGTATATGATAGGACTCGTCTCCTAATTGTTCTTTCCAGTCTGCTTCGGATTTTTCTACTTTAAATTTTTTCATTATTCCTGTGTTTTTTTAAATTCTAAGGAAACCCCATTAATACAATGCCTTTGTCCTGTAGAGGCTTTTGGACCATCGTTAAATACATGTCCTAAATGTCCGCCACAACGGTTACACTCTAGCTCTCTACGGCCATAACCCAGTTTGTAATCTACATCTATACGAATATTACCCTTAATAGCTCTATCAAAGCTAGGCCATCCTGTACCACTATTAAATTTGTGTTCACTTTCGTATAAAGGGTTTTGACATGCAGCACATACATAAGTACCTTTTTCGTGGTTGTCGTTATATTCGCTAGTATAAGGCCTTTCAGTTCCTTCTTTTCTTAAAACATAAAATTGCATTTCTGTAAGTTGGGATTTCCACTCACTTTCTGTTTTTACAATTTCGTAAGGTTTAGATTCTTTTGTTTGGGGTTCTTGTCCCTTACAGGAAAAAAACAAACAAGCCATAATTAAAAGAGAAAGTACTTTGGTCATAATTTTTTTCTTTTGGTCGAAATTATACTATAAATATCTCAAAAAATTAGTCAATTTTTATAAATTTTTATAAAAATTGTGATATTCAAATATTGAATAGTAAATTTGAAGTAAAGCTAATAGGAAATAAACACTACTAAATATATAATTATGAATCTAAAACAACATATCGCATTATTAGGAGTAACGATACTGATGGTTGCTTGCTCGACCAATCCTTTTACAGGGAAAAAGACTTTAGCGTTGGTTCCAAATTCACAGATCTTTCCTGCTGCTTTTGCACAATACAACCAAGTATTGCAAGAAAGCGAACTTGAAAAAGGGACAGCAGATGCCCAAATGATTACCCGTGTTGGGGAAAAAATAGCCAAGGCGGCAGAGCGTTGGTTAAATGCTAATGGAAAAGCAGGTTATTTAAAAGATTACAAATGGGAGTATAACTTAATAAAAAGTGATCAATTAAATGCTTGGGCAATGCCAGGAGGTAAAATTGCTTTTTATACAGGAATATTGCCAGTAGCCAAAACAGAAACGGGTGTTGCCGCTATTATGGGGCACGAGGTAGTACATGCCATTGCCAACCATGGACAGCAACGTATGAGTGCTGGACAAATACAACAAGTAGCAGGTGTAGCAGGTGCGGTAGCCGTAAGTGGAAAAGGGCAAGCCACCCAACAAATTTTTGCACAAGCATTTGGTTTAGGAAGTCAATTAGGGGTAATGTTGCCTTTTGGTAGAAGCCACGAGACCGAAGCCGATAAGATAGGGATTACTCTAATGGCTATAGCAGGATATAACCCAGACGAAGCAGCTAATTTATGGAGACGTATGAAGGCGCAGTCTAAAGGACAAGCACCACCAGAGTTTATGAGTACTCATCCAAGTAACGATACGCGTATTGCTAATCTAACAAAATGGGCTCCAGAAGCCAAAGCTACTGCTCGTAAATTTGGAGTAACTAGTTTTAAATAAAAATTATTTAATAATTAAGTGATGAGGGTTTAATGTAAAAGTTAAACCTTTTTTATTTAATTTTTTTGTAGTATTGAAAAATGAAAGTAACTCAATTTAAAAAAGGCGATAAAAAAATAATGCGAGCTTGGGTTTTCTATGACTGGGCTAATTCTGCATACAATTTAGTAATCATATCTGCTATATTTCCCATTTTTTGGGATGCCCTAACCGTAGATGCGGACGGGAACGATAAAGTAGCTTTTTTGGGTTTTAATTTTAATAATGATTCCCTTATAAGTTATGTTACGGCATTAACTTTTTTATTAATTGTTTTTATAACACCTATACTTTCTGGTATTGCAGATTATGTAGGGAATAAAAAGTTTTTTCTAAAACTTTTCTGTTACCTAGGAGGGATTTCCACCATAGGTTTATACTTCTTTAGTTTAGAAAACTTATTTATTAGTTTGTTTTTATACCTGCTAGCTTTATTGGGCTTTTGGTGTAGTCTTGTATTTTATAATTCCTATTTGCCAGATATTGCAGAGCCTAAAGACCATGATGCATTAAGTGCTAAAGGTTTCTCTTATGGATATGTAGGTAGTGTTACCTTACTAATTATTAATTTGGCAATGATAATGAGTCGAGAAACGGGGCCAGAAAAGATGGAGATGATGCGTTATTCTTTTGTAACGGTAGGAGTTTGGTGGATTGCATTTAGCCAGTTTAGTTATAAATACTTGCCAAGTTTTAAAAACGGGAATAAGGTAACCAAAAATGTGGTTTTTAATGGTTACAAAGAATTAAGACAAATTTGGAAAGAAATAAAGCAAAATGTATTATTAAAGAAATACTTAATTGCTTTTTTTATGTACAGTATGGCAGTACAAACAGTAATGTTAATTGCCACCTATTTTGGAGTAGAGGAAATAGAATGGGGAGAAGGTGGCTCTACTACAGGGCTAATAATAAGTATTATACTAATTCAGTTTTTAGGTATTGCAGGGGCTTTTTTAACTACTTATTTGGCTAAAAAAATAGGCAATATATATACTTTGGTAGCAGTAAACAGTGTTTGGATTGTAGCTTGTGTTTATGCTTTTACCATACACACCCCTATAGAGTTTTATATTACTGCTAGTATTGTAGGATTAGTTATGGGAGGTATACAGTCTTTATCTAGATCTACTTATTCTAAATATTTACCAGAAACAGAGGATACTACCTCTTATTTTAGTTTTTACGATGTTACCGAAAAGATAGGGATTATAATAGGAATGGTACTTTATGGTTATATAGGGCAAAAGACAGGAAGTCCCAGATTTGCAATTTTGTTTTTTGTATTATTTTTTATTTTAGGAATTATTTTTTTATTAAGAGTTCCAAAAAAAGATAAACTTTAAACAATAAAATGTAATTTTAAAGCATTATAATAAAAAAGAATATATGCGATTAGGTGTCTTATCATTATTTTTAGTGAGTTTGTTGGGAGTAATTTCTTGTGAAGAAGAAGCAGGCGCGTCAGAGTTTGTTCCTCAAGATTTGTTTGAAGAAGCCGTTGGTTTAGATGGTTTGGGCGGTGATGAAGAAATTATAGAAAGTATTCCAACGAGGGACAACCCTTTGTTTATTGGAGATTTTAATGGTAGTGAGTTTAATGCAGTAACTTATGAAGGGACATTAACAGATACAGATGATCCGGACAATAAGTTACTTAGTTTATTTTTTGAAGATGCAGACGGAAGCCAATTAACCATAACAATTAACAATCCAGAGACGGCAGTATATGCTTTTGAAGAGGGTGAAATTCCTATTTTTGAAGTAGAATTTTTTGACGCAATTTCTGATGTATTTTTTACTGTTAGATCACGTCCAGATGCGATGTCTAATTCGGGAACAATATCGTTAGATTTTAGAGAAAATAGTGGGGAAATAATAATAAGCGCTCAGTTTGTTTTTAATGCTGCTTCCGATGAAAGCTTAGGAGAGGGCATTATTTTAGAATTTAGACAAGGTGCTTTCGAAAATTTACCAGTTAACTAATATCTAATACAAATAAAAATTCAATTTAATGGGTTAAAATAGTCCATTAAATTGAGCGTCAATTTTATTAATAATTGTTCCTAAATCCTCTGGATTGTCTACAAAGTTTAATTGATCCACATCTATAATTAATAACTTTCCCTTAGTATAATTTTCGATCCAGCTATCGTAACGGTCGTTTAGTTTGCTAAGGTAATCTATAGAAATACTACTTTCGTAATCGCGTCCTCTTTTATGTATTTGTTTTACTAGATTAGGAATACTACTACGTAAGTAAATTAATAAGTCGGGACCTTCTACCACTTCTTCCATAAGGTTAAATAAAGAACTGTAATTATCATAATCCCTACTAGCCATTAGTCCCATGGCGTGTAAATTAGGAGCAAAAATATAAGCATCTTCATAAATACTACGATCTTGTATAGTAGTTTTTCCAGATTTTCGAATATCTAAAATTTGCCTAAAACGGCTATTTAAAAAATAGACTTGAAGGTTAAAAGACCAACGTTCCATTTTGTTATAAAAATCTTCTAAATAAGGGTTTTCCAAAACATCCTCAAAAAGGGGTGTCCATTTGTAGTGTTTTGCTAAAAGTTCCGTTAAACTGGTTTTTCCAGCCCCAATATTTCCTGCTATGGCTATATGCATTGTGTTTATTTTGAAGGATAGGTAAGCTGATATAGGTATAGCTTATTAGAGTTATAAATATAAAGGTTTTCGCCTTTTAGAGAAAAGCCTAAGTGGTTATTTTTTTCAATTTTAAAAGAC
>CALGNG010000340.1 GCA_937958735.1 uncultured Aquimarina sp.
CTGGTGTAATTACATCACAAGGGCGTCTTAATACAATTCTACTATCGGCATCAATTAAGCGTACTCTTAATGCATTGTTTTTGCTTTTAGCCAAATCTACAGAATACTCTCCGTTAAATAATTCAAAATCGGTTCCGGTTAAGTCAATAGAAACAGAAGCCTCGTCGTTGCTAGACCATGTACCATTTACTATAGCAGCAGTATCCGATTTTCTGTTTGCAATTTGTAGTGTCCCATTAGAGTCGAAATTAGCGCTAAATTGTCTGTAGTCGTTAGAAACTACTTCACCTTCTTCTACAACCCTAGTAAAATTTAATTTGCATCCAATAAGTAAATTGTTGGTTTCTTCAGAGTTTTGAGGAGTAATAAACGTGGAAGCATCAAACTCACTTAAATTAGCGTTTGGTTCCGAGTCTTCTAAATTTACAGACTCATTTTCACAAGAAGACATTAAAAGCCCAGCGGCTAAAATACTACTTATAAATAGATTGTTTTTTTGAGTTTTCATTTTGATTTGTTTTGTGAATTGTTTTGTGAATTTCGTTTCTACATCTACAGTAGTTAATACGCAGAAGTCTAGATAGACCCTACCTTATTTTTATTATTTTTTAACATAAATAATTACAAAGTGCTTTTTAAGTTATATTTGTATTAGTTTTAAGTGAGCTTAAAAAAATAATTAATGTCGGTTGCAATAGAGAATTTTATTAAAGCTATTTATCAATTTGGTAAGCATGCAGAGTACGATACTAAGACCAGTACCATTGCTAAAAAATTAGGGGTATCTAGTGCCGCGGCAACAGATATGGCAAAAAAGTTAGCGATAAAAGGTTTAATAGATTACAAAAAATATAAAGAATTAAAATTAACCAAAGAAGGAGCTCTTATGGCATTAAGAGTAGTACGTAAGCATCGTATCTGGGAATCTTTTTTGTTTAAATTATTAGATCTGTCTTTGCATGAAATACATAGAGAGGCAGAGTTATTAGAACACCAAACCTCGGATTTTTTAGCAGAAAAATTACATAAGTACTTAGGTTACCCAGATTTTGATCCACATGGAGACCCTATTCCTAGTATCGATGGAGAATTTCCAATAATTAAAGATTCCATAGCACTTTCCAAAGCCCTTGCGCAAACCCAGTATAGAATATCGCGTTTGCAAAGCGACGATAAAGAGTTTTTTGATTTTTGTGCAGAACATTATCTAATAAATGGAGAATTAATTACTGTAGAAAAACAGTTCGAAAACACACAGATGACTCAAGTAAAAGTAGGGAGTAATATCTTGTTATTAAATTATAATTTCACCTCTCTAATACAACTTGTAAAAAACGATGAAGAATAAGAAGACTTTAATAGTTATATTCCTAAACCAAATTTTATTTGAGGAAAGCCCTAATCAGAGAAGAGGAATTGTATTTAATATAACTTCTAATATAAAATAATGAATTTGTTGTTTAAAAAAGGTTGTTTAATAGCCTTGCTGCTCTTTAGTCAAGTACTATTGGCGCAATTAAAAACCTATTCTTTTGAAGAAATAGACAGCTTGTCTATCCAAAAGCCTATCGTTGTTTTTTTGCACACTAATTGGTGCAAGCATTGTAAAACCATGCAAAAAGAAACCTTTACTAATAAAGCGGTAATTAAAGAATTAAATAATAATTATTTTTATATCCCTTTAGATGCAGAATATAAAGAGACCATTCTGTTTAACGAAAAAAAATACCATTATGCTACTAACCCCCGTAAAGGAAAAGTGCATGAGTTGGCAGAAGAATTAGGAAGCCATTTAAATAGAATAAAATACCCCAGTATTATTGTATTAAACAGAAAAAAAGAAGTAGTACACACCTACAGGTCTAGATTAAAACCCAAAGGATTATTAAGATTATTAAACGATATAAAATTAAATGAAGCATTATAAACTATTAATACTAGTAAATGTTATTGGTTTGCTATACAGTTGTAAGCCAAAAAACGAAACCTCTAACGGAAAACTAAATATCGTAACCACTACTACTATGATTACCGATATGATAACTGCTATAGGAGGGGGGCATACCCAAATAAAAGGCTTAATGGGTAGTGGAGTAGACCCCCATTTATACAAAGCAAGCGAGGGAGATGTTTCTAAACTATACACTGCCGATGTAATTTTTTATAGCGGACTACATTTAGAAGGAAAACTAGAGGATATTTTCGAAAAAATGAAACACCGCAATAAAGAAACCGTAGCGCTATCGGATGCGTTATCCAAAGATAAATTAATAGCATCCGCAAATTTTGCTTCTAATTACGATCCGCATATTTGGTTTCAGGTAGATTATTGGATAGCCTGTACCAATTATGCTGCTAAAGAATTAAGTAGGATCGATCCAGTAAATGCAGAAGCCTATATTAAAAACGCAAAAAAATATAGCAATCAATTAGAAGTCTTAAAAGTAGAAAATGAAAAGCTAGTAGCCACCTTGCCTATAGAAAAGCGGATATTAATAACTGCACACGATGCTTTTAATTATTTTGGAAAAGCCTATAATTTTGAAGTAGTAGGACTACAAGGTTTGTCTACCGCTACCGAGGCAGGAGTACAAGATGTCCAAAGTTTGGCCAAATTAATTATAGCTAAAAATGTAAAAGCTGTTTTTGTAGAAAGTTCTGTACCTAAACGTACTATAGAGGCTTTGCAGGCTTCTGTAAAATCTAAAAACCACGAAGTACAAATAGGAGGAGAGTTATTCTCCGATGCCTTAGGCAGTGCAGGCACTCCAGAGGCGACCTATGTGGGCATGTATAAACATAATATTTCTACAATAGTTAATGCGTTAAAATAATGGAGGAAGAAAAATACGCCGTAAAAATAGACGACCTTACTGTAGCATACAATTACAAACCTGTGCTGTGGGATATAGATTTATCCATTCCA
>CALGNG010000341.1 GCA_937958735.1 uncultured Aquimarina sp.
CGGATTATAGCCTTTTTCTTAGCTTCCCCAAACCCCAAAGTCTGAAAGAGTTCAGAAGCATTTAAAAGTTCTTCAGCACCGTGTCATCTACTAATTCGTTTCTAGATTCGATAGCATAAACCCCCACAATTTCGTTTAAGATATTAAGCTCTGGATTGGTGATGTCTGCATTAGAAAAAGCTTGTCCGTTTTTGTTCATATAACAAATACTATCTGGAGCAATAATAATGGGGTGGTTTTTGTCGGTTCTCCAAGCAATTAGATTTTCATTTAAGGCATAAATGTGCATTTCTGTTCCTTTGTAATCCTCTATTCCTGCAATTACAATTTTATCAGAATCAAATCCACCTCCAGTAGTTTCTTCTGGTTTTGTCATTACCCCAATATATTTACAATTGGCATTTAAACTTTTATTGGTTAAAAAGTTTTGAACAGCCATAAAGTTTTGAGAAGACAGTTGTGGTGTTAATGTTTCTAGAAAAGTACCTAACTCAAAAGAAAGAGCGATAGTTCCTGTTATGGGTAATGCTGTTTCCAATTCATTATTATTCATTAACCAAATAGCTAAACCCGCAGCTTGGTCAAAACCAGGAATGTCGGAACTAATAAAAGGTCTAGCAATAGCCTCTACGGCGCTAGCGGACTTTACTAGTAATTCTGCTTTTTGGCCATCGGCACTAGCTAATATAGCTGCTGGGATAATTTCTCCGTTTGCTGCTTTTTGATTTGCCATAGGCACTGTGCTGGCATAAGTAAGCATAGTAAGTTCAGGTACAGCTCTTCCTGCTCCATCTCCATCAATAACAGCAATTCTGTTGCCTGTCGCTTTTTCTATTTCTGTAGCGGCAACACAAGATACTATGGTACTAAGAGATCCTTGCTCTACAGGTACTAGGTATTTGATTTTGCCACCAGTAATCTCATTCATCTGATGGTAAGCTTTTATGGCAGCAGCAGGTGTTCCTAGATCTTCAATTGCATTAGGGGCTCCAATATATGCAATAACTAATGTGTAAGCTTCGGTATCGGCAATGGCTTTTTCTTTGGTTACTATTGTGGTAATACCATCTTCTGGATATTCTTTCAGTAAATTTAGTCCAGAGGTTAAAGACCCACCACCACCACTAGCAAAAAAGCAGCATCCTTGCGCTAGGGTGTTTAGTTGTTGTTTGTTTAGAGTGTGTAAGTTGGTTGTTTTCATAACTTAATTATAGTTTAGTTGACTTAAAAATAGTTTTAAATTTCGTTGTTCACAAAAACGTTTAGCATCATTAATTGTATTTGTTGCTTTAGAATGCTGGTTTAACTTTCTAAGAACTAATGCTTTTTCGTTTAATAGAAGCGGGTAGTAAGTCATTTCGTTTTGTTTTATAGCTTTATTAATTCCATATTCGATGCTTTTTAAAGCTTTTTCTAATTTAAGTAATCGAGTCTCTATTTGGCATTTAAATAGATAGTAAACAGAATGAAAAATAAGTATATCATCTTCCTTAAGAAGTTCTAAAAAAGCAATATTTAAGTATTTTTTTGCTTTGGTAAAGTCTTTATTCGCAATGTAATAAGGGACAGAAAACAGGTAGCTTACTGCTTTGTATAGTTTAAAGTTATTGTTTTCTGAAAGTGCTTTTAGTTCGTCGCAGGCATTTTTAGCTTTGTTGTAATGGTTGTTTTGGAAGTGTATCCATGCCAATAGTTGTAAAATAATAGCCTTGGTATAGGGGTGGTTTAAAGATTCGGCCCAATCTAAAGCTTCTTTTAGTAGAGGGGTAACATCTTCTCCTAGGATGTTTAGGCATAGTATTTTAAAAAGATAGGCAAAAGCTCTAGGATCTTGCCCGTATTCGTGTATGTTATCTTTATGTAATGTATTATCAAAATCTTCAAAAACTTCATTAGCTATTTGTAAGGATTGCGAGATGTTTCCAAGCCAAAAGTGAGTATTACTAACACTTATTTTGGCTTCCAAAATCATACCTATTTCGTTTAGTTCTTTAGCGGTATTAAAATAACTTTTAGCAAACCGTAAAGCTTCGTCTAGTTCTAGGAATAATAAATGTTTTACCCATAATCCAAAAGTAACAGGGGCAATTATTTTATGGGCGTTAAGTTCTAAGCCTATTTCGTAAGCCTGGTTGTACAAATCTATAACTTCTTCATGTGTCCAGCCTTTAATAGGTTTTAGAGCAATACTTTTTTGAACAAGTAATTTTAGCTTAGTTTGTTTCCAGTAGGCTTCATCTGTGGAAATTAATTTCTCTGTAATAGTCAATGCTTTTTCAAAAAGGATAGAAGCTTCTTCGAAAACACTTTTTTGATTAGCTTCTTCGCCTGCTTTGGTGTAAAAATCTATAGCTTGTTCAAGAACTCCTGCTTTTTCATAATGAGAAGCAATAAGGGCATTTTTAGAATTGGTGTTATTATAGGCATTAGGTAATGCCTTGGCAATTCGTAAATGAATTTCTTTTTTTTGAGAATTAAGCATTCTGTCATATGCTGCATCACGTATTAATGCATGCCTAAAAATGTAAACTTCGTTTTGTACATTTCGTTTAGTATAAATTAATTTCGCATCTATAAGGGCTTTTAGGTTTTGCTGTATTACAGATTCTTCATTTATAGATGCTGCTAAGAGTAAATGGTAATTAAATTCCCTTCCAATAGTGGCAGCAAGTTGTGCCGTTACTTTGGCAAACCCAATAGAGTCTAGTTGGCTATTTAACAGACCTTCTAATGTAATAGGAACCCAAGATTTTTCAAAATTAGAGGCTAAATGGTAAATGTTGTTGTCTTCGATTAAGTATTTTTTTTCTAACAACATTTGGGTAAAGTCGTTAATAAATAAAGGGACGCCATCTGTTTGTTTCCTTATGTATTCTAAGGCTTCCTTAGATATTTTTTTTTGTTTAATTACCTCTTTAATTAAAGCTAATTCCGATAAATTATCTAGAGGTTTTAGTTCTATGGAGGTAAGCTGTTTGGGGTTTATTTTATTAATAAATTCGGACCTTGTAGTAAAAAGAATTAAAAGTTTCTTATTTTGAATGTTAGAGGATAATTTGTTAAAAAAATCCATACTAGTAGGATCTATCCAATGTAAGTCTTCTACGATAATAAGGAATTTATTATTGGAGTCGATATGTAAGATTATTTTTTCTAGAGTATCGTAAAGAATTTCTTTTTGTTCGGAAGAGGGGATTTCATAAAAAGTATATTTTTTATTTAAAGGAATTCCAAACCACGAGCATAATACAGGAATTACTTTTTCAAGATTACAGCCTAAACTTCTTAGTGTGTTTTCTAATTTTGGTGTAATTTTTTTATCACCCAAAAAACCTAAATCTTCTTTAATTAATTCAAAAACAGGATATAATGCGTTGTTTTGGTACTCGGGTTGGCAATTACATTCTCTAACATTAAGTTTGTTGTTAATTACCTTTTTTTTAGCTTCAAAAACTAATTTAGATTTACCTATACCGGGTTGCCCTTTTATTAATA
>CALGNG010000342.1 GCA_937958735.1 uncultured Aquimarina sp.
TCAATACCATTCATAATACCCTTATTATGGGTTACGGCACGGTAAGGTTCTTTTTCGGCAATAGTTATAGCGCGGACAAATTTTTCAGCATAAGCTATAGAAGATAATTGAGATGTGTTAGGTAGGTCATCTACAGAGCAAGAAACCTTGGCACGGACAATGCAGTTAGGAACGTAGTTAGAAAGGATACTCATTATAATTTCAATATCTTTTTCGTTTTCAGAAAAGGTATCAAAAAGAAATGCTTCACTTTGTAAGACTTGTGCTAATTGCTCCAAACAAGTATTTATAAAATTAGCTCCCATGGCATCTACGGTTTCAAACGTACAATGCAACTGGTAATAATGTTCTAGGTCCTGGGTTTTATCTCTTAATTCTATATCTAACAATCCGCCGCCACGTTTTTTCATGTTAGCTTGGATACTTGTTATACTTTCTATTAATTTAGGTTTTACCCAGATAAAAAAAGAGGTTAGTTTTTCTGTAGTTCCATTAAAACTAAAATGGACTTGTCCAATTTTTTCTGTATTAAGAACAGTAGTTTTAAAGCCACCTCTTTGATTCCAAAATTTAGCAGCTTTACTAGCTGCTGCAACTACCGAGCTTTCTTCGATAGTCATAGGAATAGTATAACGCCTGTTATTTATGGTAAAATTAGGGGCAACACTAAATGGTAAATAAAAATTACTAATCGTATTTTCCGAAAATTCATCATGTAGCTGTTGTAGTTTTTTATCGGAATTCCAATACGTAAGTAAGGTTTGTTTTGCTTCGGTACTTTGATGAAAATGATGGTTAACTAACCAATCTATTTTTTGCTCTTTATTTAGTTTGGAAAATCCAGCAACTTCAGGAATCATAAGTGGAAATATATTTTAGGGGCTAAAGATACTATTTGCAGATTAAAAAGGAAGATTCTAGTGGGTAATTAAGAGATCAAAAGAGCTCTTCTAGTTAATTTTAGGCTGCTAAGGTTTAAAAAAGTTTAAGGTTAATGGATAATTTTTTTAATAAAAATAGGTTTCATGGAGTAGTATTGTCTAAAAGAGCTTAATTTCCTTTAGAATTATTCGTTATTTCAAACTTACGTACCTGTGATAGATCGGTTTGTAATAACACTTAAAGCCTATATAGGCAAAAGCGAATATTCAATTTCTTTTGATGTACAATCTTTAAAAATTAAATAAAATAGTCTTTTAAAAGAATGGAAAAAGTATCGAATTTTGGAATTTTCACCTTATTATTTGTGAGTAGTCTAACCATTATGGTTGGTACTGTTATAGCTCCCTCTCTTTTGGGTATAGTAAAGCAACTCTCTTTTGGTTACTCGCCCAGTTGGTTAATAACACTACCTTCTTTAGGAGTGGTGGTATTTGCTCCATTAGTAGGTAAGTGGTTAAATAGATGGGGGACATTTAAGTTGTTAATTTTGGGATTAATACCTTACGGAATATTAGGAGTGGCGGGTGCCTATATTACTAATGATGTTTTATTAATCGTAGATCGTTTTTTACTGGGAGGGGCAACAGTAGTGGTTCAGGTTTCTGTTACCGCTTTTATTGCCGAATTATTTACGGGCGAAACACGCATGAAAATGATTGCATGGCAAGGGATGTCCATAGAATTTGGAGGGGTTGTTTTTCTTGCCTTGGGAGGGATTTTAAGCGAAATACATTGGCAATTTCCTTTTTATATCTATTTAGTGGCACTGGCTTGCTTGTTATTGGTTATAAAAACATTACCTAAAAACAGCGATGGTCTTCTGCAAGAAGAAGTTAAGGATAGCTCTAAAAAAGAAGATAAAGCAAAGATTAATATTATTTTTTATGCCTCTTTATTATCTATGATGTTGTTTTTTGTTGGTTTTGTAACTTTGCCTTTATATCTTCCAGAAAGTTTTAGTTTTACAGAATCCCAAACAGGATATTATATGGCCTTTATATCTGTAATGGCAATTGTAACGGCCAGTCAAATGCCTAAAATGGTAAAGTTTTTAGGAGATGGAAAAACGGTGACTTTCGGCTTTGTTTTTTTTACATTAAGCTTTTTAGTTTTGTCCAGTACAGGTAATCAAGGCTTACTTATACTTGCTGCGGTTTTTATGGGTATAGGTTTTGGATTTACGATTCCACTACTAAACCATATGATGATTGAGACCAGTACATTAAAAAATCAAGGTAAAAATTTAGGGCTATTTTCTATGGGAGTATTTGGTGGACAGTTTTTGTCCACTTTTATTCAATATATATCTAACGATTATAAAGCTATTTATAGTGTTACCACCATACTTGCATTAAGTATTGGAGGCTTACTTTTTTATTTATTTAAAAAATTGGATAGAAGTAATACCTCTGTATAATGAAATGTTAATATTAATGCACATTTTGGATAGCTAGATTAAAATAGAGATATTGGCTACAATAAGTTATAAGAAAGATTTGCCATATTTATAGTTAAGGGTGTTAGTTTAGCTTTAATTAAATAAAAAGTTAAAAATAGAAGGTATTGAGCAATTTAAAAACAACCGTTTTTTGCTTTGCTTTTATAAATTTTGTCTAAATGTAAAAATAAATATATGTTATACGGTGGTACAGAAGCAAACCAGAAATTAGTGTTAGGACATCCGTCGGGATTATTTGTATTATTTTTTACAGAAATGTGGGAACGCTTTTCTTTTTATGGGATGCGAGTATTGTTGGTTAATTTTTTAACCATGGCTGTAATTAAAAGCGATACCGTTGCTTTTCCAGGCTGGGGGTGGTCGTCAGAAAATGCAGGGGCCTTATTTGGTACCTATGCAGGTCTGTTGTATTTAACTCCTATACTAGGTGGTATTGTAGCCGATAAGCTTACAGGCTATAGATGGGCAGTGGTTATAGGGGCTTTAATTATGACTTTGGGACATGTATCCATGGCCTTTGAGACCGAGGCATCGTTATACATTGGTTTAGCCTTCTTAGTTATAGGAACTGGTTTTTTTAAACCTAATATGACATCTATAGTTTCTAAGATGTACGAAAAAATACCCCAAAAAAAAGACGGGGCTTACACCATTTTTTATATGGGAGTAAACGCAGGAGCCTTTTTTGGGATGATGCTGTGCGGTTACCTTGCCGAAACACAAGGCTGGGCATATGGCTTTGGATTGGCGGGTGTTTTTATGCTTTTAGGTACTTTACAGTTTTGGCTGGCCAAACCATTGTTTGGAGAAATTGGAGAAGTTCCTAAAAAGGTAAAAAAAGAGGATGTTATATTAGAAGAAGTAGAAAAGTTAAACAAATTTACTGTTTTAGATAAAATACTAATAGCCATTACAGCAGTAATGGGCTTGTTGTTTTTATTGAACGATCCAACTTCTAAAATAGGTAATGTACACTTGTTGCCAGAAAAGCTTAACCTTTTTTCGGATACTTTATCGGGGCCTTTACAAATTATAATTATTACCCTAATTGTATTCTTGTTTTTAATAGTTTCTAGAATTATTCGTTACGAGAGGGTGGTACGGGATCGAATGATTTCGTTAATTATTTTTGCTTTTTTTACCGTATTTTTTTGGATGGCATTCGAGCAAGCTGCAACTTCTTTAGTAATTTTTGCTAGAGATTATACAAACAGGACTTTAATAGGTAGTTCGGCGCTAATATTTAAGATTGTAAATACCTTACTTACCGTAATACCATTGTTTATATTAACATGGGTGTTAGCCAAATTGGCAAAACAGACAGGGAAAGTAATTAGGGGGTCTAATATAATTTTAGCAATTAGCTTTTTAGGGCTATGGGGTATTGCAGGATGGATGCTGTATTTAGATTTTTCTAAAGAGACGACAGAGGTTACCGTTTCTTGGTTTAGTGTACTTAATTCCTTTTTTATAATTGCGTTTGCTTCGTACTTTTCAAAATGGTGGGAAAGTAAATACAACCCTAGTTCGGCATTTAAGTATGCTTTTGGATTAATTTTATTAGGTATAGGTTTTGGATTTTTAGCGTTTGGATCGTTAGCCATACCACAAGGGGCAAAAACAGCTTCTATAAGTATGTTCTGGTTAATAGCGGCCTATTTTTTTCATACCCTTGGAGAGTTGTGTTTGTCTCCCGTAGGACTATCGCAAGTAAGTAAATTAGTGCCTGCTCGTATGATTGGTTTTATGTTTGGTATGTGGTACTTGGCTATTGCTATAGGAAACAAATTGGCAGGCTCGTTAGGAGGGATGATAGAGGATATTACCTCTGAGTATGATACGACTACCTTCTTTTTAATTTTTACGATTATTCCTATTGGAGCGGGTGTTTTAATTGGTTTTTTAAATCCGATTTTGAAAAAATTAATGCACGGAATCCGTTAAATGTGTAACTTAGGAATACTTTTTGAGACTGACATTATAAAATAACTATATGAAAAGAATACTTTTGGCAGTAATAGCCCTGATATCGATTTCTGTTTCGGCACAGGAAATTAAATGGATGAGTATGCAAGATGCCCTAGATGCACAAAAAGAAAATCCTAAAAAGATTTTTATGGATGTGTATACCAACTGGTGCGGTCCTTGTAAGTTGTTGGATAAAAACACGTTTCATAACGCCGATGTAGTAAAATATGTAAACGATAATTTTTATGCTGTAAAATTTAATGCAGAGGGGAACGAGGTTTTCGAATACCAAGGCAATACTTTTACCAATCCTGGATTTAAAGAAGGACAGAGAGGAAGAAATACGCAACATATTTTTGCTAATTCATTAAAAATAAAAGCCTATCCAAGTATGGTGTTTTTTGATGAAGAAAGTAATGTGATTTTTCCAGTTCCAGGGTACTATAAACCTAAAGAGTTAGAAGTGTTTTTAAAAGTAGTTGGCTCGGACGATTATAAAAAAATAACCAACCAACAACAGTTTACAGAATATCAAAATAATTTTAAAGGAAATTTTAAAGGCTAATAGGCATATCTCCTTTTAGTCTTTTTTTTATTTTTTGAAGGAATGTGGTGGTAAATTAAACGGATAGGCTGGAGAGACGTGCAAATAAAGTCACTAACCTCTACTTCTTCTTCTAATTTAGCATCACTTTCTTGTTTTAGGCGTACGCTAGTGGGGATAAAATTTCCATGCATATCAAAGCACTTC
>CALGNG010000343.1 GCA_937958735.1 uncultured Aquimarina sp.
TTGGTTTGGTATTGTTTTTCGGTACTTTTTTCAGGGTATGCAGGTTCCATCCGTGCAATGTTAGAAAGGTCGTTTTCATAACTTCCTCTTTCATCTTTGGAGGTGTTTTTTAGAATACTTTCGTAGCTTTTTGCTGCCGTAGATAATTCAGGTTCTTTAGGAGGTTGTACTTTATTATTCCAAGGGAAAAGATTTGAAAAATCAAAATTTTTCGGTTTTTCATTTTCAAGAGGTGTAGGTTGTAATACGTAACTATTATCTGTAGCTTTTTCGTAGGCTATTCTAGCTTGTGTGTTTTCTCTACTATTGAGGGTGCCATCAAAAAATACCCCAACGGTTAAATTAGCGCTATCATCAGCAATATTGTCTTCGTAATTGGCAGTACCTACAAATACTTTTGCTGTTTGCACATTAATACCACTAAGTACATTTTTAGAGCTTTGAACTCCTGTTTTTGTTGCTGTTAATGTTATTTTACCCATTTAATGTATATTGAATAAATTAGATGTTTTTTTAATTAATGCTAACAGTACTATATGTAAACTATTTAGATCTTAAAATAAGTTTGTAGTTACAAAATTTTAGGTAAAAAAGGTGCAGTTCTAAAATAAAAAAACTAAAAATCGGTAGCTAAAACTTTTTCAACTAAAGTTTCAAAATCTACAGACTCTTGGTTTCCGGTATCCATATTTTTTAAAGTGTAAACATTGTTTTTAGCCTCGTCTGTACCTGCTAACACTATAAAAGGAAATTTACGCTTGTTGGCGTAGTTCATTTGCTTTTTCATTTTAGAGTTGTCGGGGTACATTTCTGCAGAAATACCTTTAGCTCTTAGCTTTTGAATAGTTTGATAGCAATATAAGGCCTCTTGGTCTCCAAAATTTATAAAAAATACATTGGTAGTTTCTAAGACTTCGGTAGGGAAGAGGTCTAGTTCTTCTAATACTAGGTAAATACGATCTAAGCCAAAAGAGATTCCTACTCCACTTATGTTTTTTAGTCCAAAAATACCGGTTAAATCGTCGTAACGGCCACCACCACCTATAGAGCCTAGTTTTACTTTTGCAGGAGCGCTAACCTCAAAAATGGCTCCAGTATAATAGTTTAATCCACGGGCTAGGGTAACATCTAAATCTAAAGTAGCGGTTTGTAATCCTAGCTGTTCTATGTTTTTAATAATAAAAGATAATTCTTCTACGCCTTTTAGACCTTCTTCGGATGTAGAAAGTAAGTTTTTTAGCTGTGCTAATTTTTCTATAAACGACCCTGTAAAAGCAAATAAAGGTTGAATTTTAGAAATGGCTTCTTCGGAAATCCCTTTAGAAATCATTTCTTTTTTAACTCCATCTTCTCCAATTTTATCTAGTTTGTCAAGGGCTACTGTAAAATCTATTAGTTTGTCTTTAGCACCAATAACCTCTGCAATTCCCGAAAGAATTTTGCGATTGTTCATTTTTATGGTAACGCCATCTACACCTAATTGGGTAAATACAGCGTCGTACAATTGGATAAACTCTATTTCTTGCCAAAGAGAGTTACTACCTACCACATCGGCATCGCATTGGAAAAACTCTCTATAGCGTCCTTTTTGAGGGCGATCGGCACGCCAAACAGGTTGTATTTGAAAGCGTTTAAAAGGGAATTCTATTTCGTTTTGGTGTTGTACTACATAGCGGGCAAAAGGAACGGTAAGGTCGTATCGTAAGGCTTTTTCGCTAATTTGTGTAGTAAGTTTAAGGCTATCCTTTTCGGTAAGAAAAGTTTCGTTAGTTTTTTTTAAATAATCACCACTATTTAAAATTTTAAAAATTAAACGATCTCCCTCTTCTCCATACTTACCCATTAAGGTATTACTGTTTTCAAAACTAGGTGTTTCAATAGGATTAAAGCCATAGTTTTTAAAATGCTTGCGCACCGTATTCATAATATAAGTACGTTTTGCAACTTCTGTAGGAGAAAAATCACGAGTTCCTTTAGGTAACGAAGGTTTTTGAGCCATTTATAGTCTAAAATTGAGGGTTCAGAGTTTAAAGCTGCAAATATAAGGTTTAGTATTTAGTAGGGGGTAAAATAATTATAGAGTGCGATAACTTTATTTACTTAAATAAGTTTTATTGTAACCGTTTTTTTATATGTTCGTAATTCTAAAATTGAAAAGCTTAAAAATGAAAGTAGTTTGTACTAATTGTGATTTAGAAAATGAAGTAACTTCTAAGTACTGTTCTGGATGTGGATATAGTCTGCCTAAAGTAATAAAGGGCGAGGAGGTAAAACAAGATACCTTTAAAAATAAGAATAATTCTAAGAACTTGCCCAAGGGTATTACATCGATTTTTGTAGCGCTAGTTTCGTGTTTGGTATCTTTTTTTCTTGTTCAAAAATTTGTTTTTAAAGCGCCTACATTGGATAAAGAAATGATGGCTATAGCCAATGAGATTAATAAATCATGCCCTTTAATGTTAGACAAAGAAACAAGGTTAGACAATACAATTTCGATGCCTAATAATGTGTTCCAATATAATTATACACTTATAAATCAAGATAAAAATTTGGTAGATGTTACTAAATTTATTAATTATCTAGAACCAAGGATAATTAATAATATAAAGACGAGTCCTAATTTAAAATTTCAGAGAGAGCATAATACTACAATGAATTATGTTTATAAAGATAGAAGTGGAGTGTTTTTATTTGAAATAATTATTAGTCCAGATAAATATAACTAATGTTATTATTTTAAACTATAGATTCTTGAGCTATCAAGAATCTATAGTTTTTTATGTTTTAAGGATTAAAATTCCAATTTGGTTTTTCGTAATTCAAAGTTTTGACCTAAGTATACTTTTCTAACCATTTCATCGGAGGCCAACTCTTCTGGAATACCAGACTTTAGGATACTTCCTTCAAACATTAGGTAAGTTTTATCGGTAATGGCAAGGGTTTCTTGTACGTTGTGGTCGGTAATAAGAATACCTATATTTTTCTTTTTTAGTCTAGCTATAATTCCTTGAATATCTTCTACGGCCACAGGATCTACCCCTGCAAAAGGCTCGTCTAATAATATAAAATTAGGGCTTGTGGCTAAAGCTCTCGCAATTTCGGTACGTCTACGCTCTCCACCACTTAATAAATCTCCTCTGCTTTTACGGATGTGGCTTAAGCTAAATTCTTCTATAAGCTCTTCCATTTTGTGGTGTTGCTCTTTTTTAGTAAGCTTAGTAAGCTGTAGTACGCTTAGTATATTTTCTTC
The DNA here is from genome assembly GCA_937958735.1 of uncultured Aquimarina sp. Lineage (GTDB taxonomy): Bacteria > Bacteroidota > Bacteroidia > Flavobacteriales > Flavobacteriaceae > Aquimarina. Next base: position 3,251 of record CALGNG010000343.1, read on the forward strand.
GATACTTAATTTTCTAAAAACAGAAGCTTCTTGGGCTAAATATCCAATACCGTGTTGTGCGCGTTTGTACATAGGGTAATTGGTAATATTGGTATCGTCTAGATATATATTACCGCCGTTAGGTTTTACAAATCCAACAATCATATAAAAAGAGGTGGTTTTACCAGCACCATTAGGACCTAATAGACCAACAATTTCTCCTTGGTTAACTTCTAGAGAAATTCCTTTAACAACTTTTCTCCCTTTATAGGCTTTTATTAAATTATCGGCACGTAATTTCATACTTCGTTATCTTTTCTTCCTTGTGGTAAAGTTACTGTAATTTTACTTCTTTTTTTATAACTGCCTTAGATATGAAAATACTTATTTCATATAAAATTAAGACAGGTATGGTTACAATAATTTGGCTAGCTACATCTGGTGGTGTAATTACTGCGGCTACAATTAAAACGCCTACTAAAGAGAATTTCCTGTATTTTCTTAATATTTCAGGAGTAACTACTCCTACTTTGGTAAGGAAAAATATAATTATAGGTAGTTCAAAAATAAAACCGCTTGCTAATACAGACGATCTAATAAGAGCAATGTAGCTAGATAAATCGAATTCATTTAAAACTTCTGCACTAACATTATAGCTTCCTAAAAAATTTATAGAAAGAGGGGCAATTACATAATAGCCAAAGAGGACTCCAATAAAAAATAATATAGAAGAAGCAAAAATAAAACCTTTAGCTGTTTTTTGTTCGTTTTCGTGCATAGCGGGTTTTATAAAACGCCAAAATTCAAAAATAACATAAGGGAAAGCAATAATAAATCCAGCAGTAATAGCTGTCCAGATATGAGCAGAAAATTGACCTGCCATGGTTCTACTTTGAATAATAAAAGGCAGTTTTTCTAAACAAAAACCATCTTCCATCCCAAAAAGCTGAGAAAGTTTACAAAGCATCCTGTACGTAAAAAAATCAACTTTTTTTGGTCCAAATATAATAGTGTCAAAAATAAAGCCTTTAGCAATAAAGGCTGCAAAACCACAAAGTATAATGGCTAGTGTAGCCCGGATTAAGTGCCATCTTAATGCTTCTAGGTGACTTAAAAAAGACATGTTTGGGGTAGCGCTTTCTTGAGATGTACTCATATTTTATAATAATAATTTTTAGTTATTAATTTTGAAACTTGTGTAAAAATAAAACATAATGTAACTTTACTTACATTATGGTAAGTAAATATTTACCAAACGTCTTAATATTGTTATTACAGTAAACAGAATCGTTATCTTAGACTCATATTATTAAAATAACTTTTGTTATCTTGTAGATACAAATGTATGTAAATACTAATATATTCTAGTGTAGTGGATAAAAACGAATTAGAACAAGCGCTTAAAAAATATTTTGGCTTTAGTCAATTTAGAGGCTTACAGGAGCAAGTAATAAAAGGAGTTTTAAATAAACAGGATACTTTTGTTATAATGCCTACTGGTGGTGGAAAATCTTTATGCTACCAACTTCCAGCATTAATGTTAGAGGG
>CALGNG010000344.1 GCA_937958735.1 uncultured Aquimarina sp.
GTACGTTTATTAATGGCTACACTTAAAAAATAAATTGCTAGAGATAATATTGGTAGTGGAGCAATGGTGTATAAGGTTAATTTTGGCGCGATACTGGACATGTAAAATAAGCATACTACAAAAAGGGTTATGGTATTTACACTGTACATTAGAGCGGGCCCTGCGTACATACGTACTTTCATTACATCTTCACTTATCCGATTCATTAAATCTCCTGTTCTATTGGCTTTATAGAAGCTTAACGATAGTTTTTGATAATGGGTATAAATTTCGTTTTTTAGGTCAAATTCTATAAACCTGGAAACTACAATAAAGGTTTGTCGCATTAAAAACATTAAAAAACCGGCTATTAGAGCGGCTCCTATTATTAGAAATATATTTAATATTAGCTCGTGCTTTACTACACCAAGGTCTGTTATGGTTCCTTTTTGGTACTGTTCTACTACTGCTATAGAGTCTCCTACAAATTTGGGTACGGCCACCGCAAATATTCTAGAGCCAATGGCTATAAATATTCCTAGAATTAGACGGACTCGGTACTTTGAAAAATAAGTATTAATGTGTTTTAAGGCTTTCAATACGCGATCTTTTATTAACTATTTTGCTAAACAAATATACTTGTTTTGTCTTCAAATAGCCGATTTATTAACTTTTGGTATTAGCCTTTTAGATAATTTTTGATTTAGACACTGTATTAAAGTTATATTTTAATTAAACATATTAGAAAACCTATAATCCCCGAATAATTTTTAATCTCTCTTATCATAAAAAAAGGTCCAAACCTATACAGATTTGAACCTTTTTACAACAATTATTATTTGGTTTTATCTTAGATTAAAGTAAATTGTACTGTCTGAAATTCCATATACTTCTTGATTTGAAGGTGCTGTTACAACATCCTTCAAATTGAATTCAATAAATGAAATAAATTCTAAATCATCTGGATGCGTAGTTAAAGGCCCTCCAACATTTGCTTTCTCAAAATATATTCGATATTCCTCATCAACAATAGTGTATGCATTAAAATCCCCATAACTACTATCAAAATTTCGTTGATTAAAAAAACTAGCTTCTAAATTCTCACTAATAGCCACTCCACTTAAACCTGCTGCTACTATAAGATCACCTCTCAAGAATAAAGAATCATACTCTTCTCCGAGACTTATAGCCTCTGTAAAACTTTTCCCGTCGTCTTCACTTCTGTAAATTACTCCATTAGAGATAGCATAAATATAACCATTTGCACTAATTATTTGACGATTCTCTCCCTCGTTATAATTAGCTAAGAATGGTAAACTATCGGTTACTAATTCTAATGATGCACCCAAATCAATACTTTTATATAATTCATTCCCTTGAGCAGTATAAAAACCTCCATTATGTTCAAAAGCAGCTCCAAAAAGCCCATCATTAAAGCCATTATAATCGTATTTTATAAATTCCAGCCCTTCTGTGGTTGTTTTTTCATATTTAAATAACGTTCCCCCGCCTGCTAGAAAAAAAGTATTACCGACTGGTATAATTGATTCAAAATAACCAAAAACATCACTGTTTTTACTGTAAAATCTTCCATTAGTAGCACCTGCAAAAACTATTAAGTCTCCATTTAGTCTATTTACATTGTTGTATAATACGTAAGTAGAATCTTCAAAATTTTGTATATCTATTAAATTAACATTGTTCGGAGAAAAAGATGCTGTTGAAGGTGGTACATCTATAAAATCTCCTCTAGAAAACAATTCCGCACTAATCTTTGGAAGAATTTGATTGCCTATTGGAGAAGGAATTCCAAATTCAATACGTAAAGGCGAATCCAAACTTGTTACTGAAATTAGATCATTATTTAAATCTAACGTCTTCATATCAAATCCATCAATTTTAGCCTCTATAAATACTGCCCCACCGTTAGATGCTTTAGGTATACGTAATTTATTTACCCCAATTAGTAATTCTTTTGTGCTAGAAAAGTTTGGTACATCTATAGTTATAGTAACTGTTCCTTCTATTGAAGTTCCTGTTTCAACATTATCCAAAGTAATAAATAAATTCTGAGTTTCTACAACCGTAAACGAAAAAGTTACATAGCCAAAATCTGAAGCGTTATCTTCTTCTTCAACTTCTAACACCTCTGGGCTAATGGCAGACGTGGTTTCGTTTTCTATAATTGTAAATTCTATAGGTAAGGCTACATTAACCAGTTTTGCTAATTCCGACCCTACTTTAGGCGCAGAAAGAATTATTTGATTATCGCTATTTGCTACATTAAATGCGGTAAGTGTAAAATTACCTACTGGCAATTCTATATTTTCGGTTATATAACTATCTCCAAAAGCAGTTAAAGGATAACGCTGGTTAGACACTACTTCGTTTCCTTCTTCGTCTTTTATAGTAATAATAAGCTCTGTTGGTATAGCGTTTTCAAACTCAAGTGATTTTTTGGATCCTTTATCCGCTACTTCCGCGACTCTATCTTTAGCACTAAAACTAAAAGCTATTTTTCCTGTTTTAATCGTATCGGTTGTAGGATCAAAATCCACTTCAGTTTCTTTAGAGCAACCTATTAAAGATAAAATAGTTAAAGCAAAAAATAGTATTATTTTATTCATAACGTTTTGTTTATGTTGCAAATATATAGTTAAACTAAAATAAAACGCTATGTATATGTGTTTTTTTTGAGATAATAATTTTAAATAACACACATATAGTTATTTAATTAGGGCTTCTTACAATACTTGGAGGTAATAGATAGTTATATTGTTATCGTGTTAGGGAAGCACCTTAATTTTTTATAAATGCTTTAGGGGTGGATCTACACTTAAAATTAACAAAGTTGTCTTTTTTACTTAACTTGCATTTATAGCAACATAGTAATGTTTTAAACATTTATACGCCTAAGTACTTTCAATCCATAGAATAATGCAACCCAATATAGCCATTGTAGGAAGCGGACTAGTAGGTTCTCTTTTAGCCATTTATTTACGAAAACGCCATTATAATGTAACTGTTTTTGATAGAAGACCAGACATTAGAAAAATACAATTTAGTGGCCGTTCTATTAATTTGGCCATGTCGGAGCGTGGTTGGAATGCTTTAGAAAAAGCAGGAATTAAGAAAGAGGTGGAAGATCTTGGTATTCCTATGAGTAAGCGTTTTATTCATGTTAACGAAAAGGACGATTATACCCAAAAATACGGTAAAGATGGAGAGGCTATTTACTCTATTTCTCGTGGAGTGCTAAATAGAAAAATGATTGATCTAGCGGAAGAAGCTGGTGCCGTTTTTAAATTTGAAGAAAAGGTTTGGGATGTAAATTTACCCGAAGCAAAATTATATACTGGTGAGACCGAAAAAGGGGTTTGGGAAGAATACCAATTCGATTTAATTTTTGGTTGCGATGGTGCTTTTTCTAGGGTAAGACACAAAATGCAACGCCGTAGCCGTTTTGATTATTCGCAAGATTTTTTAGATACGGGTTATAAAGAACTCTCTATACCTGCAGGTATAGATGGGAAGCATGTTATAGATGCAACTTCTTTACATATATGGCCTAGAGGAAAGTTTATGCTTATTGCACTTCCTAATTTAGATGGGAGTTTTACGTGTACTTTATTTATGCCACACGAGGGTAAAAACTCGTTTAAAAAATTAACGTCTAAAGAGCTTATTTCCGAATTTTGGAAAGAATATTTTCCCGATACATTAGAAATAATGCCTACTCTTTTAAAGGATTTTCTTAACAATCCTACTAGTGCTTTGGTTACCACTAAGTGTTTCC
>CALGNG010000345.1 GCA_937958735.1 uncultured Aquimarina sp.
GAAGACGGAAGCTGGAAAAACCTTACAAACCAATACAATTCTAGTGCCGACATGTCTTGTACAGCAGGACAAATGCCTCGTCTAATTGGTTTAGCACAAGCATCTAAAGTATACAAATCCACACCCAATCTTAAAAATAAAGCACAATTTTCCACTAACGGAAATGAGGTAGCATGGGGTACTATTGGAAATGCCAGTACCAGCGAAGGTTTATTTTTCGAAGCCATTAATGCCTCTGGAGTATTACAAATACCTATGGTAATTAGTATCTGGGACGATGCCTACGGAATTTCGGTCCACAATAAATACCATACAACCAAAGAGAGTATTTCCGAAGTTTTAGCTGGGTTTAAACGCACCAAAACACAAAAAGGACTAGAAATTATTAACGTAAAAGGCTGGGATTACACTGCTCTAATAGAAGCCTATGAAAAGGCAGAAAAATTTGCAAGAGAAGAATCTGTACCCGTAGTCGTGCATGTAGTAGAAATGACTCAACCACAAGGACACTCCTCCTCTGGATCTCACGAACGCTACAAAGACGAAGACCGCCTACAATGGGAAAGAGAACACGATTGCAACAAAAAATTTAAGCAATTTATATTAGATAATTCTATTGCTACAGCAGACGAATTACGCCAGATAGAAAAAGAAATCAAAGCCGAAATCCGTACTATTAAAAACGCTTCTTGGAAACAATTTATTTCCACCATAATAGACGAGCAATTAGATGCTTTAACTGTTTACAAACCCGTTATTGCAAAAAGTACACAAAGTGTATTTATTAAATCTGTTATAGACGATTTAGAATCCAAATCAGAACCTCTTAGAAAAGACATATTAGAAACAGGTAGAAAAATTCTTAGATACATTAATCATGAAAAATTTACCGAAAAAGACACCCTAATAGATTGGATTAACAATTACCAAACACTAATACAACCTAAATTTAGCGCGCACGTTTATAACGAAAACGAGCATGCCATAAACACTATCGAGGAAATTATACCTACTTACGACTCCAACTCCCCTATAGTAGACGGCAGAGTAGTATTAAGAGATAATTTTGACGCTATTTTTACCAATTATCCAGAAACACTAATTTTTGGAGAAGACGTAGGTAAAATTGGAGATGTAAACCAAGGATTAGAAGGCTTACAAGAAAAACATGGCGAAACTAGAGTTTGCGACACAGGAATTAGAGAAGCCACCATTATTGGACAAGGTATTGGAATGGCACAACGTGGCTTACGCCCTATTGCAGAAATTCAATATTTAGACTATATCCTATATTGTCTAACCACTTTAAGCGACGATTTGGCTTGCCTAAGATATAGAACCCACAACAAACAAAAAGCCCCTCTTATTATAAGAACCAGAGGACATAGGCTAGAAGGTATTTGGCACTCTGGATCACCAATGAGTGCATTAATTGGACTATTGCGAGGTATCCACATTTTAGTCCCTAGAAACATGACTAAAGCTGCTGGGTTTTACAACACCCTACTAAAAGGAGACGATCCAGGCCTAATTATAGAAAACCTAAATGGATACCGCCTAAAAGAAAAATTACCTAACAACCTAGGAACATTTTGCACTCCAATAGGCTATTCAGAAGTAATAAAAGAAGGTAAAGATATTACACTAGTCTCCTACGGATCTACCCTAAAACTAGTAGAAGAAGCCTCTAGAGAATTACTTATTGTTGGTATTAATGCAGAAATAATAGACATACAAAGCCTTATTCCCTTTGATCTAGATCGAGGCATTGCAAAAAGTGTAGCAAAAACCAACCGCATACTAATTATAGACGAAGACATGCCTGGAGGAGCAACTGGCTATATTTTACAACAAGTAATGGATGTCCAAAAAATCTTCCAATACTTGGACAGCTCACCACAAACCTTAAGCGCTCAGCCCCATAGACCTGCCTATGGTACCGATGGCGATTACTTCAGTAAACCCTCTATAGACGATATATTTGAGAAAGTATATGCTATAATGAATGAAAGCAATCCTGCTAAATTCCCTAAATTGAGATAATTAGCCCCTCTAAACGATTCCTTTCTTACTGGAAATCACTATATTAACACAAATTATTCATTTTCCTTCTATATACTATGCACGCATAGTATATTTTTGTTATATTTACTTAAACGATATAATTAAATGAAAGAATTAACTGTTGACTATTTACTGCGCTCCACTTGGATGGCTATAGCCAAAATGTATAACGAAGAAGCGGGTAAAAAAGGAAGTTCAATGGCTACAGGATTTATTCTATTGAATATTGATCCTGAAAACGGCACCCCCTCCACTGCTTTAGGGCCTAAAATGGGTATGGAGGCTACTAGCTTGTCTAGAACATTAAAAACCATGGAAGCAAAAAATTTAATTACTCGAAAAAAAAATCCCAACGATGGTCGCAGTGTACTAATCTGTCTTACCAACTTTGGTCTAGAGATGAGGGATTTTTCTAAAGATGTAGTCTTTAAATTTGACGATGCAGTAAAAGAAAATATAAGTAAAATTAAACTGGATATTTTTGTAGATGTCTTGCATAGTATCAATGATATCGTTGCCAACAAATCCATATACAAATCAAAATAACAATATAAATCACTATTGCAAATGAAAAGAACAATCAACAAAATTGCCGTCATTGGTTCTGGAATAATGGGATCTGGAATTGCTTGCCATTTTGCCAATATTGGGG
>CALGNG010000346.1 GCA_937958735.1 uncultured Aquimarina sp.
AGCATAATCTATTCGTAATAGAAGACAATGCACAAGCAATTGGAGCGGATTATAGGTTTAAAGATGGGACGACAAAAAAAACAGGTACAATTGGTCATATAGGTTGTACTTCTTTTTTCCCTTCTAAAAATTTGGGATGCTATGGAGATGGAGGGGCTATTTTTACGAATAACGACGATTTAGCACATATCATTAGAGGAATTGTAAACCATGGGATGTACGAGCGTTACCACCACGATGTAGTAGGGGTAAACTCTCGTCTAGATTCTATCCAAGCAGCGGTTTTATTAGCAAAACTACCTAAGTTAGACGCTTATAACAAAGCACGTAGAGATGCGGCAATAAAATACAATAAAGCCTTTAAAGGTATAGCAAACATAATAACACCTGCTACACATACTTCTTGTACGGAGATTTGTGATAATTGCGATTGTCATGTGTTTCATCAATACACCTTGGTAGTTAAAGGGGTCGATAGAGATGCGTTGGTGCAGCACTTAAACAGTAAAGAAATTCCTTGTGGTGTGTATTACCCAATACCATTACATTCGCAAAAAGCATATGTAGACACTAGGTATAACGAGGCAGATTTTCCTGTAACCAATCAATTAGTTAAAGAAGTAATTTCTTTACCAATGCATACAGAATTGGACGACGAACAGATTAATTTTATAACCAAAACGGTGATTGATTTTTGTAAAGATTAATTATTGCTATTATATAAAAGAAGAAAAATTAGTTAACTACGGTAATTGAGAGAAACTTCGTTTAAAATAATTAAGTTTAAAAAATGTAAGAGTATTATTTAGTTTTAGGTTTCAAAAGTAAATTTTAATTATGAAGACTATGTATCTTTTAATTGTTATAGCCGTAGTACTAGGTGTTTTTTTGTTTATTAAAATAGACTCCAAAGACAGAAAGGCAAGAAAAGAGGCAGAGAGGGTAACCGCTACGGTTGTGGATTTAAGATGTAAGCAGCGATTAAAAGGAGATAAAAGTATTTTAAAGCTTAGTTATAACTCTAAACAGTACTCCTTGTTTTTAAAAAAAGAAAAGGACTGTAAAAAGTTTAAACATAACCAAAAAGTTACCGCATACTATTCCAAAACTTTCGATAAGCTGTTTCTGGACAATTAAAACAAAAAATTAACACTTAAAAGCAACTGCTTTTAAGTGTTAATTTTTTGTTTTTTTTAAGATATTTAATATCTTCTAATTGCTTTTTGCAACCTATACTTGTAATTAAAAATAAAAAATATGAAAAAAACGATAACTACACTAGCTATTAGTGTGTTGGCCATTACCTCTAGTATTGCCCAAGACGCAAACAAAATTGTATCGGATATGGTAGAAGCCATAGGGGGTAAACAAAACTATTACAATTTAGCAGATGTTACTTACGATATAGAATATATCAACTCTGCGGCACCTATGAATTTTTCGGGAAAAGAAACCTATGTGTTCGATGGAGAATTGTCTTCGGGTATCTATAGTAAGCATAGTATATTAGCTCCTAAAGGCGGAAAAGTAGTAGAGGGTTACGACGGAAAAGACGCTTGGGTAAAAATAGATGACCAATTAATTGCCGAAGAAAAGCCTAATGGCGTGGCACGTTTTTTAAGAAAAACCAATTACTACTGGTTTTCTATGTTGTTTAAATTACAAGACACAGGAGTAAATTTAGAACATGCTGGAACTAAAAAAGTAGAAGGTAGGGATTACGATTTAGTAAAAGTTACTTTTGGAGACAAAATTGGTGATGTAAAAGATACTTATGTGTTATATGTAAATCAAAAAACAAAATTAGTAGATCAGTTTTTATTTACGGTAGAAGGCTTTGGAGTAAAAGAGCCATTTTTAATGAAGTTGAACTACGAAACCATCGACGGTATCCGTATCCCTTCGGAAAGAACTTATATAGAAGCTAATTGGGATGGAGAAGTTATCGGTAAAACATGGGTTACTACTTATTGGACCAATATTAAATTTGGAACCAATCCAGCAAAAACATTATTTGTTAAGTAATTAAAAATTCAAATTTTAATAAAAAAAAGGCCATTGATTTTTCAATGGCCTTTTTTTTATTGCATATTTTAAGAAAGGTAATTTTTATTATTAAGTACCCTAATAAATTTTAGTTGTAACTTTGCACCACTTTTTACAAACTGGTTATGAGAACGAAAACTTTAAAAAAAAATAAGATTAATGTAGTAACCTTGGGTTGTTCTAAAAACGTGTACGATTCCGAAGTACTAATGGGGCAATTAAAGGCGAATGGAAAAGAAGTAGTTCACGAAGAGGAAGGGAATATTGTAGTAATTAATACCTGCGGTTTTATAGCTAATGCTAAAGAAGAATCGGTAAATACTATTTTAGACTTTGTTCAGAAAAAAGAAGAGGGACTGGTAGATAAAGTATTTGTAACAGGATGCCTTTCGGAGCGCTACAAGCCAGATTTAGAAAAAGAGATTCCAGATGTGGATCAATACTTTGGAACTACAGAATTACCACAGTTATTAAAAGTGCTAGAGGCAGATTATAAGCACGAGTTAATAGGAGAGCGTTTAACCACGACCCCTAAAAATTATGCTTATTTAAAAATTGCCGAAGGATGCGATCGTCCTTGTTCATTCTGTGCCATTCCTATAATGCGAGGTAAGCACAAATCTACACCTATAGAAGATCTAGTAACAGAAGCAGAAAAATTAGCTGCAAATGGAGTAAAAGAATTAGTGTTAATAGCACAGGATCTTACCTATTATGGATTAGATATTTATAAAGAACGCCGTTTAGCAGGGTTGTTAAAAGAGTTGGTAAAAGTAGAGGGGGTCGAATGGATTCGTTTACATTATGCTTTTCCTACGGGATTTCCAATGGAGGTTTTAGATTTAATGCGAGAAGAGCCTAAGATTTGTAATTATATAGATATACCATTACAACATATAGCAGATCCGATATTAAAATCGATGCGTAGAGGGACAACAAAAGCCAAGACAACTAAATTACTACAAGACTTTAGGGCGGCAGTTCCCGAAATGGCCATTCGTACCACTTTAATTGTAGGGTATCCAGGAGAAACGCAAGAGGATTTTGAAACCTTAAGAGAATGGGTTAGAGAAATGCGTTTCGAACGTTTAGGATGTTTTACCTACAGCCACGAAGAAAATACTCACGCCTATAATTTAGAAGACGATGTGCCAGAAGATGTAAAAATGGCACGTGTTAACGAGATTATGGATATTCAATCTCATATTTCTTGGGAATTGAATCAACAAAAAATAGGAAAGACATTTAAGTGTGTTATCGATCGTAAAGAGGGAGATCATTTTATAGGTCGTACCGAGTTTGATTCGCCAGATGTAGATAATGAAGTGTTAATAGATGCCTCTAAATATTATTTAAAGACAGGAGAATACGTAGATATCGAAATTTTCGATGCAGCGGATTTTGACCTTTTTGGAATCCCTGTAAAATAATAATTACACAGTAGAACGATTTTAAATATACTGATTTACTGTATAATAGTTAGAAAAAGTTGATTTTTTGAAATAGAATATGTTAATTAGCTATTGTTAGCTAGTTAACATATTTTGTTTTGAGAGAAAAGTATGCTATTTACACTTATTTTATAGCAGCAATTATTGCTTATGTCTTTTTATGCTGTGATCTTAAATTATTTTCTTCGATAGCTAGGGTGTTTGGGGTAGTTGTATTGATGCATGCCTTTTATGTTAATAGCAAATGGCGTTCTCCATTATTTTATATAAGTATATTCTTTTCGACCATTTTAGAAGTCATGATTATTTATGACGCAGAGGACGATAAGTACCCTTTTATGGTGATTACTTTTGTATACTATTGGCTAATATTTTTCTTAATTAAAAAAAATATAAAAGCCCCAAGTAATAAAGCTGTAAGTAGAGGCTCTATCCCTGTAATTGTGACTGTATTATTTGTGTTGTATTTAGTTATAAGTGTATTTGTTATTATTTTTAAAGATATTAAGAACGAATATGTTTTTCCTGTAATCAATACAATAGTTTTTTTAACTGTAGTATTCTATATGGGATACCAATACATAGCTAAAAAAACGATTCGCAATTTTTGGTTATTACTAACCATGATATCGTTTATTATTAACTTTATAGTGGTAATTTTAGAAGCAATGGTGGTTTCGTCTATTTTCTTATTAGGTCTAATTTTTATTTTCGAAGTAGCCTCGCATTATTTTATATATAATTTTTTGTTAACTCCTGAAAATGAGTTAGCAGAAGGAGGAGAGGATAATTATCTTTAATGGATAAGCCTGTGATATAACTATTTTTTTTCTTCCTGTATTAGTAATAGAAATTAGGGAGGGTTAGTTTTCTTTTCAAAAAACAAGAAAAACAAGTAATTCTTTAGTTGTTTTTAAGATTATTCAGTGCGCTTGTGACTTACAAAATAACTACATTTGCAAACCATTTTAAGAATCTATGTTTAAAGGTTTAAGGAATAAATCCATTATAAAATCAATTGATTCGCAAATTAAAAAACGCGAAGCATATAATAGTGTCATAAAATTGAGCCAATTAGCGGTGTTAATTGATGCAAGAAAAGATATAGATGTTTTTTCTATTGTAAAATTAGCCGATAAGTTAGGAGTAAAATCCAATCAATTACAAATAATGGGTTTTAAAGATCTTAAAGCGAATATAGAGGAGCAAGATGGAGGACATACTCATTATTTTGATGAAAAAATGGTGAATTATTCAGGAGGTTTTAAATCAAAATCGTTAAACGGTTTTGTGGAAAAATCTTATGATGTTCTAATTAATTTTTACGAAGAAGACCATAAGGTAATGAATCTTGTAGCAGCTTCTTCTAAAGCGAAGTTTAAAGTAGGCTTCGCCTCTGTAGATAATAGAATTAACGATTTGGTGATAGGTACACCAGCTAATAACACCGATTTGTTTATTAGTGAGTTAAAAAAATACCTAAAAATTTTAAATATAATATGAGTCACTTTTTAGTTGGAACAGGCGTAGCGTTAGTAACACCATTTACAATTTCCGGAGCGGTAGACTTTGATGGACTTACTAGCTTAGTAAATTATAACATTGATGGAGGTGTTGAATATCTTGTAGTTTTAGGAACTACAGGAGAATCTGTAACATTATCTAAAGAAGAGAAACAGCAGGTAATAGATCATATTATAAAAATTAATAATAAACGGGTTCCATTGGTTTTGGGAGTTGGAGGAAATAATACCCAGGCGGTAGCAAAAGAAGCTTCTAATGTAAATTCGGAAGATTTTGATGCGATACTTTCTGTAGTTCCTATGTATAATAAGCCAAGCCAAGAAGGAATTTTTAGACATTATACCGCTATTGCGGAAGCAGCTTCGTTACCAGTACTAATTTACAATGTACCTGGAAGAACAGGTGTAAATATGACGGTAGCAACCACTTTACGTTTAGCAGCGGTAGACAATATTATAGGTGTTAAAGAAGCAACAGGGGATATTACCCAGGTATTACAAATATTAAAAGATGCTCCTAAAGGTTTTTATGTTATTTCTGGCGACGATATGTTAGCATTGCCATTGGTAACAGCAGGAGGACATGGGGTAATTACTGTAGTAGGACAAGCTTACCCTAAAAAGTTTTCTGAGATGATTCGTTTAGGTTTACAGGAAGAAAATAAGAAAGCCTATAATATCCATTATTCTTTAGTAGATATTACCGAGTATGCTTTTGAAGAAGGTAATCCAGTAGGGATTAAAGCTATCTTAGATAAATTAAATATTTGTGGATCTACAGTGCGTTTGCCTTTGATAGAAGCTACAGATAGTTTAAAAAGTAAAATAGCAAATTTTAATGTCTAAACATTTTTTTTGT
>CALGNG010000347.1 GCA_937958735.1 uncultured Aquimarina sp.
CTTTCTATGTCTTCTGGATTGATATCATCAATACCTCTTCCGAAATCAATGGAACCATTCAAACCATTTGTAAATGCTGAAGAATTGTCTATTGGAGAACCGTCTACAACTATAAGTGGCTGATTACTTTGCGATAATGAACTTATTCCTCTTAACAAAATACCCGTAGAAGCACTAGGGTCTCCTGATGCCGAAGAAATAACAACCCCTGCTACCTTACCCTTTAAAGCGTCTCCGACACTTGACTGAGCTCCTTCTACAAGTTTTTCTGCCTTTATATTTTGTGAAGCAGCTCCTAAAGAAGCTTTCTGCCTTTTTATTCCAAAGGCCGTTATTACCACTTCTTTTAGACTCTCATTACTTTCTTCTAAAACAACATTTATTGTACTCTGATCTTCTACTAAAATTTTCTGGCTCAAATATCCTATATATCCAAAAATTAAGGTCGAATCTGGATTAGCATTAATTTGATAAAGTCCATCAAAATCGGTAACAGCACCTTTTACACTCCCTTCGATTGTTATAAATGCGCCAAGAAGTGGTAGCCCATCTTTGTTAGTTATTTTTCCCGTTATAATTTTACTCTGACTAAAAGCAAAACCAAAACAAAACAAGGACAAAATAATCAGAATACTAACTCTAATTTTATTCATATTCTTAGTGTTTAATTAGTTTTGATCAAAACTATAATCAAAAACACAAAATAAAATATATTAAATTCTTTTATTTAAACACATTAACGAAAAACGTTTTCGTTAATTATTATTGTTTTTTGTTAAAAAAAAGCCAATAATAATTAGTCTATTAAAATAAAGTTCTTTTAACTATCAATAACTAAAAAAAACAATACCTCATTTAATAATATAAAAACAGAAACACATTGCTTGTTTTGTTTTTTTTAAGATTTAAAAAAGAAAATTAACTTAAAATAACATAACTAAAATTAATTTAACATTAAAAATCCTACAAAAAATTAAATTTAAATAATCAAGAAACTCTAATTTATTAAAATTTATAGTATCAAAATCATCGTTTATAGAACTTATTTCTACAAAAAATGCACTAAAATTTATTAGAATAAGCCTCTTAATTTAGGAGAGCAGCAACTATATAAAAGCTACAAAGACTTGGTTGTATAGTATCTTCTTTTATCAAAAAATTATATCAGATTTTAGCGGATTCAATCCTAAATACAACACTCGAATTTAGTTTGATAATTTGACAAGAAAACACAAAAAAACCATCGTAACGATGGTTTTTTTTAATAAAGTATAATTAATTCTATAATTTTCTATCTATAACCAAAATCTTCTTTTATACGATCTGCTTTTTGAAGCATAATATCTTTAGTTAAAAAAGAAATTTCTTGAAGTAAGAAGCCACTTTGATAACTACGCATTGCTTTTTTAGGCTTACCTAATTGCTCGTATGCTGTTCCTAAAAAGTAGTTCCCAAGCATATTTTCTGGATATAATTTTCTTGCTAAAGTTCCTAACTTTTCTAACTCCTCCCAATCTTCTTTCTTTTCTAAAATAGTAGAAATTGCCACAAAATCGTTTATTCTTACCTTTTTATACACTCCTAATAAGTCCTCGATTACCTTATATTTATCATCCAAATAATCGTAAGGAGATGTTTCTAGTTTAGAAATTACTTCTTTATATTCTTTTTTACTTATTGGTCTGTACACCGCAAAGATACTTTCTAAAGCTTTTGGAATTCCTGCTGCTACTAAAGAATAATGTGAAGCATCTTCGAAATTGCTAAAAAAATATTTCACATTAGGGTTTTCTATTGCTGTCAACTTTTCATTCAAACTAGTAATATCGTCTTTTAAAGCCTTTACATCGTTAGAACCTGTTGCCAAATAGTACCACATTTTATTTTGTGTTCCTGTTAATACTTCCTCTACACGGTCTCTCGTACTAGGCGCATATTCTGGACTTAAATTTATGTAGGCCTGAAATACAGGTTTGGAATCCATCATAAAATAATTTATAAAATTTGCGGTATAGTCGTGTCCTACAACAATTCTAAATTTAGCTAAACGGTATTTTTCTTCTAAATACGGCATTAACTCTTCTTGCACAAAATCGTAAAACTTCTTGCCTGAATATTCTGGAAGTTGACTATTGGTATCGTACTTACAATCGTCTCTACGAGTTTGCAATTGTTTAATTCCTACTACAATACTTTCTGGCATATCGTCCCAATAAGAAAAGTATTTTACGTTACCTACAATAGGATCAAAAAGGTAATCTCCATCTAAGGTTAATATTAAAGGATAGCGCTTATTGGTCTTCTTTTGATAGCTTTTGGGAAGTCTTATTTTTATTTCTCTAGAACTATCTAAGCTAAAAGATTCTATGTTTTTAGTTACTGTTTGAGAGAAAACAGGTAAGGCAATAAGTAGGTTAAGGCAAAGTATAATTAGTTTTTTCATAGGGTATTTCATCTATATAATGAACTGTCAATTTATAAAATTATTTCTTTTTGAAGAAAAAAGACAGTAAAATGAATGAAAAACCTCCCGCCAACAAGTTCATAATTGTTTGAGATCCCCAAAGTATCCAACCATATGCATTACCAATAGACTTCTCTACATCAAAAGCAATTAGTACCAAACCTATAGCATAGGGAAACACTCCAATCCCACCATTGGTAGCCATCATAGCAAAAGAACCTGCTATAAAAGCCAATAAGGTAGACGAAAATCGAAGGTCTTCTGTCTCCGGTATAGCAAACTTCATCACATAAAACATGGCAACATAAGCAATCCAAATAAAAAAAGAATGAGCTATAAATAACCCTCTTTTTTTTATCTTAAAAACACTTAAAATGCCCTCGTAAACCTCTAAAAAAAAAATTCTTAGTTTATCTAAAGCCTTTATTTGCACTTTTTTTAGTGTAAAATACCCCAAAACTAGTATACTTAAAAAAGCTGTAATTGTACCTAAAATATAAAAAGGGCTAATTTTTTCTGAATCAAAAAAGGCTACAAAAAGTTCTGTATTAATAACAAAACCAAAAGCAATAATCGAAAACAACATTACTAGATCCACAATTCGCTCGCTAATAATAGTGCCAATAGTTTTTTGAAAAGGAATACCCTCGTAGTTAGACAACAATACTGCCCGTAATAATTCTCCCGATCTTGGCACACCTAAATTAGCTACATAACCCGTCATAAGGGCTGCATAACTAACAAATATTCTAGGAGATTTACCCATCCCTTCCACTAGATACTTCCACCTGTATGCTCTGGAAACATGAGATAAAATTCCAATAAAGGAAGAAAGGGTAATCCAAAAAGGATTTGCATTAATAATACTATCCCACAATTCTTGCTTTTCTTGTTCTGTTGCATCAGAAAAGGAATACCAGATAAAAAAAGTACCAATCCCTAAAGGGATTACTATTTTTAAAATTTTCTTAAAAGAAGCATTCAATATAATTTATTTCAAAAGATTATTTTCCTCGTTAGGAAAAACCAATGCAGGAGTAAATTTTTTAGCCTCTTCTATAGGCAACATGGCATAAGTAATTAAAATAAGTATATCGCCCTTTGCTACCTTACGTGCTGCCGCTCCGTTAAGTGTAATTTCGCCACTATTTCTAGGGCCTGGAATAGCATAAGTTTCTAAGCGCTCCCCATTGTTATTGTTAACAATCTGGACTTTTTCTCCATTTATAATATTGGCGGCATCCATTAGATCTTCATCAATAGTGATACTTCCAATATAGTTAAGTTCTGCTCCAGTAACTTTTACCCGATGAATTTTAGATTTTAATACGTGTACAAACATGCTGCAAAATTAATTAATTTAAAGCAATATTATCGATAAGTCTTACCTCTTCTCCAAAAACGGCAATAAAAGCCCGATATTTTTTTTTAGGTAAGATTTTTTTTACTGTTTCCAAGTCTATAGTATCGGCAATTTCAAAATATTCCAGATCAAACATCTCGCTTTTTTCAAAAATCCCTTTTACATAACTTGTAATATCTGTGGCACTTTTTGTGCCAAACATTTCCTTACACTCTTTTAATGTCTTGTAGATAATACTTGCTTTCTCCTTTACATTTACAGATAATCTTTGGTTCCTACTACTATATGCTAAACCACTAGATTCTCTATAAATATCGCATCCGACTATTTCCACTAAAAACTCTTGCAATTCTACTAATTTTCGGACTACTTGTAATTGTTGATAATCTTTTTCTCCAAAATATGCCTTAGTAGGCTGTACAGCATTAAACAAATGTGTAATTACGGTACCCACTCCATCAAAATGTCCTGGTCTAAATTTCCCTTCCATTTGATTTTCAATTTTCCCAAAGTTAAAATTCAAAGAAACCACTTCGCCATCGTACAAATTTTGTGGACTGGGAGCAAAAACAATAATCTTATCTCCAAAATGCACTTTTAATAAAGCTATATCACTTTCCAAAGTACGGGGATAATTATCTAAATCTTCTTTATTATTAAATTGCGTAGGATTTACAAAAACGCTAACTACTGTGTAAGTGTTTTCTTCAAAACTTTTGGCAACTAAAGATATATGCCCTATGTGTAAAGCCCCCATAGTAGGAACAAAACCTATACTCTCTTTTTTTTGTAAACACTGTCTTAAGTGATCTTGAAGCGTTTCTTTAGTATTAAAAATATACATGATTTTTATTTCAGAATCTCCAAAATTAGTGCATTAATGCCAGTTTGCCTAAAATTTCGTAATTTTGCACAAATTTATTCAGTATCACAGTTTAAAGTAAGATGTATGAAAGATAAGAGGATATTATACGTAGCGTCAGAATTAATGCCTTATTTGCCAGAAACAGAAGTTTCTTCAATGGCTTTTGAATCTCCAAAAATGGTAAATGGTAAAGGGGGGCAAACACGTATTTTCATGCCTCGCTTTGGAAACATTAATGAGCGCCGTCATCAATTACATGAGGTAATACGCCTTTCGGGAATGAATTTGGTAATCAACGATTTTGATATGCCTTTGATTATTAAAGTAGCTTCTATCCCAAAAGAGCGCATGCAAGTTTATTTTATTGATAATGAAGAGTACTTTAAACGTAAAGCAACAGTAACCGATAAAGACGGAAGCCTTTTTAAAGATAACGACGAAAGAGCTATCTTTTTTGCTAAAGGAGTAATAGAAACCGTTAAAAAATTAAATTGGGCTCCAGATATTATCCATGTACATGGATGGATGGCTTCTTTATTACCATTATATCTAAGAAGTTACTACAGCAACGAACCTTTATTTCAGGATTCTAAGATTGTAACCTCTGTCTATGGAAATGGTTTTGAAGGCAATTTAAGCCCTGATTTAAAGAAAAAAGTGCAATTTGATGAAATAGCAGACGAAAAACTAAGTCATATAGACGATGCTAATTTCGAAAATCTAATGAAAATAGCTGTTGACAATTCTGATGCGGTTATTATAGGAACACAAGATATTTCTTCTGATTTGGAAAATTATATAGAAAAAAGCAGCCTTCCTACTTTAGAATATAAGTACCCAGAAGAATTCTCTGCAGCTTACGAAGAATTCTATTTAAATGAAGTACTATCCCAATCCCAAGAGGTTTAAATTTATGAATACAAACGCTATGCTACGCACCTTAACAGTGTGCCTTTCTACATTATTATTATTTTCTTGCGACAAGGATGTTAGTGATGTAGGAGGAGATATCCTAACCGGGACAGACATCTCCATAAAAGAATTTAATAGCAATAATACAGAATCCGAAAACACCTCTATAAAATCGATACAGTCTAACAACCTAGTCGATGGATATTTTTTAGGAACTAAAAATAGTGATGCTTCTGGAAGTATTAATTATGGCGTTTTATTACGAGCAGAGTTTGCCGCATTAGCTACAC
>CALGNG010000348.1 GCA_937958735.1 uncultured Aquimarina sp.
AAGTGTAGAGCTATTAAAATCTGGTGGAAGAATTTTTTATATGGGGGCGGGTACAAGTGGACGTTTAGGAGTAGTAGATGCTAGTGAATGCCCACCTACATTTGGTGTTTCGCCTAATTTAGTACAAGGACTAATAGCGGGAGGAGATACAGCTATTCGTAAAGCTGTAGAAAATGCAGAGGACAGTACCACACAAGGTTGGTTAGATTTGAAAGAAAAGAAAATTTCTCAAAACGATATAGTAATAGGAATAGCAGCATCGGGTACAACGCCATATGTAATTAGCGCTTTAGAAAAATGTAATACTAATGGTATTGTTACAGCAAGTATTACTTGTAACCCTAAAAGCCCCTTAGCTCTAGTATCTAAATTACCTATAGAAGTAGCAGTAGGCCCAGAGTTTTTAACAGGAAGTTCTAGAATGAAGGCGGGAACCGCTCAAAAATTAGTACTTAATATGATTTCTACAGCAGTAATGATTTTGTTAGGTAAAGTAAAAGGAAATCGGATGGTAGATATGCAATTAAGTAACGATAAGTTAATAGGGCGTGCTATAGAAATGCTTATGTTAGAAATTAATGTTTCAAAAGAGCATGCCACAAAATTAATTGCTAAATTTGGAAATGTACGAGATGCTATGATGCATTTTAATAATACAAATGGAAAATAAAAGAACAAATAAGGAAGTCTTAGCCAAAGGGGTGAAGATTTTAGCAATGTCATTAGGAGCAATAGCATTAGGTCCCATATTATTATCTACAGCTTTTAAAAATAAAGAGCATCCTATGTTTATCCTAGTATTAGGAATAGGGGTTATTTTTCTTTTTTTAGCTATATTTTTAATTCTAAAAGGAATAAAGTTAATTCTAAATAGTCTATTTGATTAAATTATTTAAAGATAATGCGCATTCTAATAATTATTTTTCATCAAGTTAGATTTACCTACCTATCGGCAGAGAGATTTAAGCTTGCCTTGGAAATATGCTAATTACTTAGTCTAGATAAGATTAAGACTTCAAAACAAGTTAGGAATCTCTGCAAGAACCGATGTATAGAAAAAAAGAGGGTATTCGATAATTTTTTTAAACCTTTACTATCAACAACAGTATTAAAAACTTTGTTGATAACTAAGTATAGAGCTTAAAACAAGGCGAAAGCTTTCCCTTTATATTTGTAAGTAAGACAAAAAATACTCTAATGAAATTTATAGTTTCTAGTACCTATTTATTAAAACAATTACAACTTCTAGGAGGAGTAATAGGCAATAATAATGCACTTCCTATTTTAGACAACTTTCTGTTTGAAGTAATAGGAAACGATTTATTAGTTTCTGCTTCAGATTTAGAAACAACAGTAGTAGCTAAGCTTCAAGTAGAATCGGAAGATACAGCTAGTATTGCGATGCCTGCAAAGTTATTGTTAGAAACTTTAAAAACTTTCCCAGAGCAGCCTTTGACTTTTGTGTTACAGGATAATAATACTATAGAGATTAGCTCTAACCATGGTAAATATGCTTTAGCATATGTAGACGGAGAAGAGTTTCCTAAAGCAGTAAGTTTAGAAGATCCTAGTGCCACAGAGATCGCTTCTGGAGTTTTAGCAACCGCTATAAGTAAAACTATTTTTGCTTCAGGTAACGATGAATTACGTCCAGTGATGAGTGGTGTGTTTTTTCAATTTTCTTCGGAAGCACTTACATTTGTGGCTACCGATGCACACAAACTAGTAAAATACACAAGAACCGATGTAAAAGCACCACAGGCAGCAGAATTTATAATGCCTAAAAAGCCTTTAAATTTGCTAAAAAGTATGTTGTCCACATCGGATAGTAATGTTTTGGTGGAGTATAATGAATCCAATGCTAAATTCAGTTTCGATGATATTGAATTGGTATGTAGACTAATTGATGGAAAATACCCGAACTATGAAGCGGTAATTCCAAAAGAAAATCCAAATAAATTAAGTATCGAACGTTCTCAATTTTTAAGCTCAGTTCGAAGAGTTTCTATATTTTCAAACAAAACAACTCATCAAATTCGTTTAAAAATTGCAGGAGCAGAGTTAAATATATCGGCAGAAGATATAGATTATTCTAACAAAGCAGAAGAAAGGTTAACTTGTGCTTATCAAGGAGATGATATGGAAATTGGTTTTAATTCTCGTTTTTTTACAGAAATGTTAAATAATTTAGGTTCCCACGAAGTACAACTAGAAATGTCTTTGCCTAATAGAGCTGGTATTTTAACGCCTATAGATGGTCTAGAAGAGGGAGAAGAAGTAACTATGTTGGTAATGCCAGTAATGTTAAATAGTTAATTTTTAATTTACTTTATTACAAAAAAATGATAAGAATTAATCTTATCATTTTTTTTGTAATAAATTTTCATTTTTTGTTCTATCTCTAAAACAGTATTTTTGCTATTCTAAATAATTTTAATGAAAGGTATTGTACTTGCAGGAGGTAATGGCACTAGGCTATATCCAATAACTAAAGGAGTTTCCAAACAGTTATTGCCAGTCTATAATAAGCCCATGATATATTATCCTATTTCTGTATTACTTTTAGCAGGAATTAAAGAAATATTAATTATTTCTACACCAGATGATATGCCAATGTTTAGAAGACTGCTAGGTAATGGTAATGAGTTAGGGATTTCTTTTGAATATAAAGTACAAACACAGCCTAATGGTTTAGCAGAAGCTTTTATTCTTGGAGAAGATTTTATAGGAGAGGAGGATGTTTGTTTAATTTTAGGTGATAATATTTTTTATGGACATGGATTAACAGAATTATTAGTTAGTTCTGTTAAAAACGTATCAAAAGATAATAAGGCAACTGTTTTTGGATATTATGTAAATAATCCCGAACATTATGGAGTTGTGGAGTTTAATAAAGAAGGAGCTGTAATTTCTATAGAAGAGAAACCAGAAAAGCCTAAAAGTAATTATGCTGTAGTAGGCTTATATTTTTATCCAAATTCTGTAATAGAAATAGCCAAAA
>CALGNG010000349.1 GCA_937958735.1 uncultured Aquimarina sp.
CTATGAGTTTTAATTGGGTACCTATTGGTCCTACTACTACCTGGAACTTCTTTATAGGAATCTCTTCTTCTGTTCTTAGCGATATTAAGTGGGATAAACGTAGCGAGCCTGATAGGCGATTATAATAATAAATTAAGTAAAAATGAAAATATTAGTTATTGGTGGAGGAAATATGGGACTTACTTATGCAAAATCCATTAGCCAAAACTCTAAGTTTGCCACTATTTCTATATTAGAAAAACAACCTGCAAAAATAGAAGAATTAAGAAATACAACTTCTTTTACTATATATAATGAAGCTAAAGAATGTGTTAATAATGTAGAGGTAATACTCTTAGCCATTAAGCCACAAATAGCTTCTTTGGTATTAGAACAAATATCCAGTTTGGTAAATAAAGACCAAATAATTATATCCATAATGGCAGGAGTAACGCTTGAAACTATTACAGAAGCCTTACAAATCCCTAAAGTAGTTAGAGCAATGCCTAATTTACCTGCACAAGTTGGTTATGGTGTTACCGGTTATTACCCCGCTACTGCAGTAGCCAATAAAGACCTTACCGCTGTAGAAACTATTTTAAAAGCTACTGGCACTATTACAAAGGTAGAAACAGAAGATCAAATAGATGCCATTACAGCACTATCTGGAAGTGGTCCTGCCTATGTATTTTATTTAATGAATGCTATGATGCAACAAGCTGAAGAATTTGGTTTTTCTAACAAAGCAGCTAAAGAAATAGCTTTAGGTACTTTTTTAGGCACAGCACAACTATTTAAAGACTCCGATGTAAAAGCAACTACTTGGGTAGACCGTGTTACTTCTAAAGGAGGTACAACACATGCCGCATTAGTCTCTTTTAAAAAGAACGATTTAGATAATTGTTTTAAAGAAGGAATCCAAGCGGCCTATAATAGAGCTAAAGAATTGGCTAAAGGATAGTAATTATCTTATAAGATTAAAATCTTATACAACTATTATAATTAAAAAATTGATTGTTCGTCTTGATATCCTTATCTTTTGACGATAAATCAATTTAAATGGATAAGAAATCAACCAAAAAAAACTCAGGAATAATCATTGGATTATTAATTTTGCTTTTACTAGGAGCTATAGCTTATAGCTTTATGCAAAATATTACTATTAAAAACACTCAAAAAGCTTTCGAAACAGAAAAAGCTATTAAGATTGAAGAATTAAAACAGGTCCAACAAGAGTATGACGATTTTTTAGCAGAAAACCAGATAAACGAAACAGAAATAATTGCCACTAAAATTAAATTAAATAGAATTCTAGATTCTGTAAAAAACATAAAACCTAATTATAAGTTAGTAAACGAACTAAGGTTGGTTAGGGATAATTTAAAGGCTAAATTGCTAAAGCTTCAATTAGAAAACAAAAGGCTTAAGGAAGAAAATTTAATGTTGGCTACCCAAAAAGACAGTGTAGTACAAAAATTAGATAGTACTTTGGTTGTATACCAACAAACTACTGCAAAAAACGAAGAACTTAATCAGATTGTAGCAAAAGCTCAAAAATTAGTAGTTACTAGTATCGAAAATACGGCTATTAGAATAAAAAAATCTGGAAAAATAGTACATACCAACAGGTCTAGTAAAGTTACCGCAGTAGAGGTTTGTTATGAAATTCCAGCAAATACTGTTGCTATTGATGGAATGAAAGAATTTTACATTCAATTAGTTTCTCCTAACAAACAAGTCGTTGGAGGGAAATTTTACATGAATGATGTTAATGGAAAAACTGTAAATATTAGTAAAATCTCAAAATTTAGATACCAAAATAAATTAATTAAAGTATGCGATTACGTAGAACCTTTACCTGAAGAAAAATTTGAAGCAGGTTTATATAAAGTTCACGTATTCCAAGGAACTAATTTAATAAGCAGCTCTTCTATCCTACTTAAATAGTATATCTTAAAAATAAGGCATAAAAAAAAACAGCTCTGATGAGCTGTTTTTTTATGCCTTATTTTTTATCTAAGATTATTTTTTTTACACTCTAACAGGGATTCCCTCTTCTTTTAATTTTGCTTTTAGCTCTGGAATTCCTATTTCTTTAAAATGAAATACACTTGCTGCTAATGCCGCATCGGATTTTCCTTCTTTAAAAGTATCTATAAAATGTTGCATATTACCTGCTCCACCAGAAGCTATAATAGGAATGTTTAACGATTCACTTAAGCGTGCTAAGGCTTGATTAGCAAAACCATCTTTAGTACCATCGTTATCCATAGAAGTAAATAATATTTCTCCTGCACCACGTGTTTCTACTTCCTTAGCCCAATCAAATAAATTAAGCTCTGTAGGTACCTTACCTCCTACCAAATGTACAATCCACTCTCCATCTATTTGTTTAGCATCTATAGCAACTGTAATGCATTGACTCCCAAACTTAGAAGACAGCTCGTTAATAAGTTCTGGTCTTTTAACTGCCGAAGAATTTACAGATACTTTATCTGCTCCATTCTGTAATAAAATATCTACATCCTCTACAGAAGAGATTCCCCCTCCTACAGTAAATGGAATATTTACTTTTGCAGCCACATCACGTACCAAATTGGCTAATGTTTTTCTACGCTCTTCCGTTGCGGATATATCCAAAAACACCAACTCATCCGCTCCTGTTTTAGCATAAATAGCTGCTAACTCTACTGGATCACCAGCATCTCGTAAATCCACAAAATTTACTCCCTTTACGGTGCGACCATTTTTTATATCTAAACAGGGTACAATTCTTTTTGTTAACATAATATATAGCATTATATCTTTTAACACAAAGTAAACTTTATGCTAAAAATAGATTACTTTTTATTTTCAAGAATAAAGTCTTCCAATTGTTTCATCGAAATACGATTTTCGTATATCGCTTTACCAATAATAGTCCCTTCACAACCTAATTCGGCAAGTTTAGGCAATTCATCAAAAGTAGAAATCCCTCCAGAAGCTATAAGCTTAATATTAGGTATTTCGGTAAGCATTTTTTTATATAAATCAAAAGAAGGCCCTTCTAACATACCGTCTTTACTAATATCGGTGCAAATAACATAAGATACACCTTCTTTTTTATATCCTTTCACAAACGGAATAAGCTCTTGATCACTTTCCTCTAACCAACCACTAACCGCAATTTTTTCATTATGGGCATCGGCTCCTAATATAATCTTATTGGCACCAAATTTAGATAACCAACTTTTAAAAGTATCTGCATCTTTTACTGCAATACTTCCTCCTGTAATTTGATTTGCACCACAATCAAAAGCAATTCGTAAATCATCATCGGTTTTTAAACCGCCTCCAAAATCTATTTTTAAATTAGTATTTAACGCTATTGTTTCTAAGACCTTATGGTTTACAATATGTTTAGACTTTGCCCCATCTAAATCTACTAAATGTAAATATTCGATACCATGAGCTTCAAACTCCTTGGCTACTTCTAATGGGTTTTCGTTATATATTTTTTTGGTATCGTAATCTCCTTTAGAAAGGCGTACACATTTACCGTCTATAATATCTATTGCTGGTATTAATCTCATTTATTTAGTTATTAGTACTTAGTAAATAGTATTAAGTACAAAGTATATTATTTTATTATTTTAAAACTTCTTAATAAAGCGTAATTTATTATCTTAATTTCCGAATAGTATTTAAGTAAATTTGATGTTTTTAACCGCTAAATAAACTTGTTAAACCAGCAATATTGCTTTATTCCAAATATGTATGTATACCTTAACAATTATTTATTGACAAACAACTTAATACTAACTACTTTAAATTTATAAAGTTTTTAAGAATTTGCTCTCCAACATCACTACTTTTTTCTGGATGAAATTGTGTACCATAAAAATTATCTTTTTGTAAAGCAGTACTATAGTTAATACCATAGTCTGTTGTGCTTACCGTAACATCGCAGATAGGAGCATAAAAGCTGTGTACTAAGTAGATATAGCTTTCTTCGTCAATTCCATTAAATAAACTGGACTTAAAATCGCGTATTTGATTCCATCCTATTTGCGGAACTTTTACTGTATTAGAAAAACGGATTACTTCTACATTAAAAATACCCAAACCCTTCGTACTTCCTTCTTCTGTGGCATTACACATTAGTTGCATACCCAAGCAAATTCCTAAAACAGGTTGCTTTAAAGTAGGTACCAGTTTATCTAAACCACTTTCCTTAAGTTTTTTCATGGCACTACTTGCCTCTCCTACCCCTGGGAAAATTACTTTATCTGCCGTTTTAATTTCTTCTATATTATTACTTAAAACAGCCTGGTATCCTAAACGCTCTATAGCAAATTTGATACTTTGAATGTTCCCTGCTCCATAATTAATTATAACTATTTTCATTTCTTTAGCTCATAGCTTGTGGGTAGCATCAAAATAATATGAAGTAACCCCATTAAATAAAGCACAAAAATAAGAATACCGTGTACTAACTGAAAATTTGTACTAATAATTCTCTTAAAATATCTTCTTGTCCAAATTGGCTTGCTCCCACTCCTTTACTTTTTACGTCGGCATCTCTAATCTTTTCTATAATATAACTTACTTTTCTCATAGGATAATTACGTGCTGCGGTAACATAATCTTTTATAAAAAAACGATTCACTTTTAGTTTTGCCGCTACATTATTTTCGGACTTATCACCCAATCCATGGTATTGCATTATTTTAGAAAAGAAACTAAACAATAAAGAAATAGTTACCACCAAAGGCTTTTCTTTGGGATTTTCCGAAAAATACTTAGAAATTTTATAGGCTTTTAATTGATTTTTAGTACCAATGGCATCATTTAACTCAAACACATTAAAATCCTTACTAATTCCAATATTAACCTCTATATCTTTGGCCGTTATAATGCTTCCTTTAGGGATAATTATCTGTAATTTCTCCAATTCTTTATTAATCTTGGATAAATCTGTACCTAAAAACTCGGTAAGCATTAAGTTTGCTTTAGGTTCTATACTGTAACCTTTGTTTTTAAGTATTGTAGAAATAAAATCGCCTACCTGGTTTTCGTATAATTTTTTACTCTCGAAAAGTACTCCACATTTTTGAATTAATTTACTTACTTTTTTACGTTTATCTAGCTTTTTGTACTTGCTACAAAACACTAAAATGGTAGTAAGTTGTGGGTTCTTAAAATAACCTTCTAGTTTATCTAATTCTTTTCCTAATCCTTGAGCTTCTTTTACTATTACTACTTGGTAATCCGACATCATCGGAAATCGTTTAGCAATGCTTAAAATCTCGTCTGCTTTGGTTTCCTTTCCGTAAAGAATAGTCTGGTTAAAATCCTTTTCATGTGCTTCTAAAACTGTTTTCTGAATAAAATCTGAAATTACATCAATAAAAAAAGGCTCTTCTCCTCCTAAAAAATACACTGGATGGTATTTTTTGGCTTTTATATCTTTTAAAATGCTTTTTGCTTCGTTCATTTTTTATTGTAATGAAGTATGTATATTTACTGCAACTATAGCTGTAAAAAATGCAAAAACTCGCATTTCCATCATATAATTTCAGAGTCAAAAATAACGAAAATAAGACGTCTATTTTTGATATTATTCGCAAAAAATTTGTGA
>CALGNG010000350.1 GCA_937958735.1 uncultured Aquimarina sp.
AGCTGTTAGCTGTTAGCTGTTAGCTGTTAGCTGTTAGCTGTTAGCTGTTAGCTGTTAGCTGTTAGCAAAATTTAAAAAGCATGCTTTTTAAATTTTGCTAATCTATTTTCTAAATTATCGATACTTAGATCGACGACCTAACTCCAAATAATTTAAGAAAAAGCAATCTTATTTAAGGTTTCGTAAACTAAATGTGTAGGCAAGCCTACTACATTAAAATAGCTACCCTCTATCCTATCTATCCCTATTAATCCAATCCATTCTTGTATCCCATAAGCACCTGCCTTATCTAAGGGTTTATATTTCTCTACATAATGGATTACCTCTGCCTCGGTTAGCTCTTTAAAATGTACTTTTGTAATAAAATTCTTAGTAATTTGTCCCTTTAATGTCGTAAAGCAAACCGACGATATTACTTGGTGCCAAGCATTACTCATCCCTAAAATCATTTGTTTGGCTTCGGCTAAATCTCTTGGCTTACCTAGTGCTTTTTCCTTATACCACACAATAGTATCGCTAGTAATAATTACTTCTTTTTCTTTTACAGAATTCTTAAATGCTTCCGCTTTTAGAACAGACAAATAATCTGTAATTTCTGCTCCTTTTAAAGTTTCTGGATATACTTCGTTTACTGGTTTTAATTGTATTTCAAAATCCAATTCCAAATCTTTTAAAAACTGTTGTCTACGTGGAGAGCCAGAGGCTAAAATAATTTTCATTTTAAATATTTTTTTTATAGGTAGTTAAATATTAATAAAACGGCTTTTTAATTACTTTCCTGCCTTATCAAACAAAATAAACACACTCAATATTAAAGCAATTAACAGATCAAGAAAACCACTTAGATAAAACTTTTATAATCAAAAAAAACAAGAGTAAAACTTCAAACTTCCTAATATTTCATAACACATCTTATTCGTAACTATAAACCAAATTTATTCCTTTATTAAGGCCGCATTTTGTGTCAAAACCCAGAATAGTAAATATTAGCCCTACCGCCCTAAACTAATAAATATATAGGTTTTAAATGAATTTTTATTTTATAAGATTCTAAAAAAAAGTAACTATTATCCATAAACAATATAGAGTAAAAATAGTACATTTGAGTAAAGAAGGTATTTGTATGAAGCTTAAAATTGCAGTTTTATCTGGTGATGGTGTTGGTCCAGAAGTAACCGAGCAGGCCGTCAAAGCCTTGGACGCGGTAGGAGATTATTTTGGGCACGAATTTTCGTTTCACGAAGCCTTGGTAGGCGCCACTGCTATTAATAAAACAGGAAGTCCTTTACCGCAAGAAACTATAGACATTTGCAAATCCTGTAACTCTGTGCTTTTTGGAGCTATTGGAGACCCTAAATTTGATAACGACCCCAATACTAAGGTCTACCCAGAACAAGGGCTTTTAGGGATCCGAAAAGAATTAGAACTTTATCAAAATATTCGTCCCGTAATTGTTTACAACTATTTATTAAACAACTCGCCTCTAAAGCCTGAAAATGCAAGAGGTACTAACATATTGATCTACAGAGAGCTAACTGGTGGAATATTTTTTGGAAACAAAGGAGTTTCCGAGGATGGCCAAACTGCTTTTGATGCCTGTACTTACACTGTGGAAGAAATTGAGCGTATTGCCCATGCAGCCTTTAAATCTGCACAAGGAAGAAAAAAGAAATTAACCCTAGTAGACAAATCCAATGTACTTGAAACTTCCAGATTATGGAGGCGTACTGTAATAGCGATGTCTAAAGAATACCCAAATGTTAATGTAGAATTGATGTATGTAGACCAAGCGGCGGCTAAAATTATTTTAAACCCTAAAAGTTTTGATGTAATTCTTACAGCTAATTTAATAGGCGATTTTATTTCGGAAGAAGCTAGTTCCCTTGTAGGCTCTAAAGGTATTATGGCCTCTGCATCTTTAGGTGACAAATACAGCCTTTTCGAGCCTATACACGGCTCGTACCCTGTTGCTACAAATAAAGGAATAGCCAATCCAATTGGTGCCATTTTATCGGCAGCCATGCTTCTAGAACACTTTAAATTAATCACCGAAGCAAAAGCGATTAAAAGTGCTATTATGAAAGCCATGGAGTTAAACTTAACTACTCCAGATCTAAATAATTTAAAACCTTTAAGCACCGAAAAAATAGGCGATTTTATTGCCGATTATATTTGCAACCCCGATTTAACTAATTTTAATATAGAAAATATTTATTTAGGACAGTCTACCATTATTTAACTCTAATAAACCTCTCTTTTTCCTAGAGTCTAACCACCCCTACAACGATTGAAAACAGAGGTAAAATCTTTTGTTTTTATTTTTTTGGCACACTTTTAGCATTAAACATTTCGAGGTTTCTTTTTAGAAGCATTTGTTTCACCTAAATCTAAAAGCCATGAAAAAGTATATATATATCTTCTTGACCTGTTTTATTAGCATTGCTGCTTTTGCCGCTTCTCCAGCTAGTTACCATAGATATGAAAAACCCTTTATTTTTGTCGAAAATGGAATTGAATTTGCCGTGTTTAATGACGGGCAATTTGATTTTAACCTACTACGATCTAGCAATCCTAGCATCCATATTAATACTAGAAATATCAACTTTAGTTTTAATAGTGGTCATAATTACAACACCTACGTACAGTACGACAATTATGGAGCCGTAATACAAATAGAGCACACTCCTGTTTATTACGATTATTATGGTAGAGTAAAACGAATTGGAAGTACCCGCATGTATTATAACGATTATGGGTTGGCTACCAGAATTGG
>CALGNG010000351.1 GCA_937958735.1 uncultured Aquimarina sp.
TCCACAAGATGGATTAATACAAAATGCACGTCAAAACCACGCTATACGTGGTTATGGGCTAATTCAAGGTTATATTGCCAATAGAGTTTCTTTTAGAAATTTATCTTGTGATGGAGGTATTACTTTAAGACTAGAGACCGATAATGTTGCCTTAAGAAGATTAATCGAAGATAATCGTGATGTACCTGGTTTAAGAAATATTTTTGCTCAGAATATTAACAACACTAATGGTTTAGCTGCCCTAATGTTATCTCCACATTTCTTAACTAATGGTACGGTAATCGCTAGAGATATTAACTCTTTTAACAGCTCGTTTGCTGTAAGAATAGAAAGAGGTTTCCTTGAAGTATTCCGTCCACGAGGTTCTACTATTAACACACAACAATTTAGCGAAGAAATACTTGATTTATTTCGCCGTCCTGATGGTACCTTTTTTGGAGGAGCTAACCCTATAGACACTGCTTTCCTTAGAGATAATGGTGTATTACCAACAGTAAGATTAACGCCTAGTGCTGCTGGATCTCCAAGAATTAGTAGTCTTGCAAACGGAGTCTCTCCTGGGACTTTTGCCTCGAATACTAGAATTACAAACGTAACTGCTTCTTACGGTACTCACTCCCAAATGAATTTTAACCACAGACTTTTTATCCCTTGTAACGAAAGAGAAAACGAAGGTATTTGTCGTCAAGTTCAAACAAGAGTAGGACGTTTTGCTACCGAAGTTTTACAATTTGGTCCTTCTATAGCAGCTGTATTTTCTAATACTTTAACCGCTGCCCGCGATAGAGCAGGAAGCTACGATGTTACTCTTAATAATATTAATGTAGAAGGATTCCCTACTAGTAACGCAGTTCCTAGAAGTAGAAGATTAATTATAGACAGTAATACAGAAGAATTTGCTTCTAATAGAAACTGCGCACAACCAGACTTAAGTGCTAGTAACTTATGTACTCCTAGAGAAATCTCTATGCGTAGATAATTAAAATAACTAATAAGTTATTAATTCGCAAAACACCGCTGTATTAATTGTCTAGTATTAGATAAAATATATAGTTTATAAAAAAGCCCTAACAATAAATTGTTAGGGCTTTTTTTATCTTATAAAATAAATCTCTTTTTAGTTAAAATATTCTTCATTTAATGTATACTTAAAAGTTCCGTTTTCAACAACTTCTGTAGAAATTAGATTAAATGTTGAACGATCATAAACATTATAACTGAAAGAAAAGGTTCCTTCTATTATTCTTTCATCAGAATCAAATTTTGTGATTTCGATACTTCCTGGCTTTTCAATATAATAAAGGTTATCATTATTAAGGTTAAAAAACGTCACATGTGTATCTAGATCCATATCTAAATCATCACTATCACCTCCTTTTAACTCATAAGAACCTACTTTCCAATCACTTTCATCTATAAATAGGTTAATTTCAAAACCACTATTAAATTCACTCGCCCCTTGTAACCATATATCATCTGCATTAATAAAACCTGGAGAAACATGATCTGGTGCTAAAACGAAAAAAGGTCTAGGTATTAAATTTGAATATGAAACACCATTAACAGTTGCTGTCATATTTGCCACTACATCTATATCGCTGCTATCGATTTTTGAAAAAGTTACCGTTTCACTTTCTGTATCTGCGTCACAAATTGATGTTATTGTAATTATATGATCTTCAACAAATGAATCAATTGTTAAAGTATTTTCGCTAACTATAAATTCATTAGTACCAAAAAAATCTTTATATATAACTTTCCATTCTGATTCATCTCCTCCTGCAACCCAATTTAATACAAGTGCATCTGATGAAAATGAATTATTAATAACCTCTTTGGTTAAATTAGTAGGAGCAGTACACAAACTTTTTTCTACCTCTTTTTCTATTTCTTTTTCTATTTCTTTTTCGACCTCTTTTTCTATTTCTTTACCTTCTCCTAAATCAGAAGAATCATCAGAACTACATGCTGTTAAAGCAAAAAAAGCGAAGCTTCCGACTAAAATTAAATTTGTAATTTTTTTCATATATTATTGTTAGTTAGTAAATTAATTGTTTTACAAATATAAAAATAAATAACGGTTATATTGTAGACTAAAAATAAATTTTAATAAGTAAAAATAAACGAGAAAAAGTATACCCCTTATATATAAATTAATAGCCATAAACACTTAATTTTTTGTTATTCTATTAACAATGAAAAAGAAAAAAATTTCTAATTTCACTCCTGATTTTTAATTAAATTAATACGAATACTTGGAGGATTTAACCTATATATAAACAAAAAAGGCAGGTTTTAAAACCTGCCTTTTTTTAGTGATGCACTTTTATTAGACCTTTTTATAACTTATATATTACACTGTTATCTACTAAAAATGTAGTAAAAATATTTAGATTATTACAATTAATAACTCGCAATTTCTAAATTCGAAGCTTTTATATTTTTATCTCTTTTTGCTATTACAATTATAGAGGCATTAGCAATTAAATAATTAAGGTTTTCTATGGGTCTATTTTCAATACCTTCAGGTTTTTTTAATTTATTAAGCTTTAACGCCAACCCATTCACTTTGTCCTCCGAATTATTACCACCTTTAATATGGTAATCAATTTTAGTTCGGACTTCTTCTTTAATAAGCTTACTTATTAATTCTTGTTTATCGTTAAACTCTGTAACCTCCCTTTCCTCTTCTGTAATAAGATAAGTCTCAAAAGGGACATTTAAGGTATTAGTATATGAGTTTATTTGGTAATACTTTTTTACTAAAAACAACAAAATACCAACCATTTTTTTGTCTTGATTTTGCGAATAGTCAACGGGGTTTTTAGTTCTGATTTCTATAGCCATTTTTTAAATTTTTGGAATTGAACGCACAATATTTAATTTCATCCCTATATCTGCATCTGTCATTGGAGAGAGAGAAAGTTCTGCGGTTTCTCCTGTATTAATTATGTTTAGTTCTACTGCAGTCGTACTTCTGTTTTCTGCAATTAGAGAAATCGTATCTCTAAAATTAGCAACTAGTTTTTCGACATCATTAGTATCAAAAATCAAACGAGGAACAAATTCAGAGACTTCATTATCATTAGATATTTCTTTGTCAAAAATATCTATATCTATGGTTTCTTTATTAATTTTATATCTTGCTCTTGCTGTGGTTGCTCTATCGGAAATATTTTCTGTAACAAAATCTTTCCAAACAGGAGTAGATGGGACTTTTTTTGCTACAAACTCCTTGGATACGGGATTCCAACCCACAGCAACTGTATCTCCTACATTTACTTCTTCCTGCAAATCCAAAATTCTAAATTTATCTTTTACCCTAAAGTCTTCAGTATAGCCTTTTCTAATAGCAAAATTATCGTTGGTTTCTTTAGTATAATTCGGGTTTAAATTAGCACGAAGTCCTACGGTTAAGATACTATTTTTACCTTGCATTTCGTACTGGCAAAACCCAGGTGCTCCCGTTAAATCGTTGTCCGAATTAAAATGAGAATTTCTATTGTAAAAGTAAGCTTCATTAGTAGCCCAAGGAGTATTTGTTAAAGCGTTTATTACCCCCATCCCTCTAGCAACCAAGTTATTTTCTAAAACAGTTTCTGTTAATGCTCTATTACCATTAGTATAAAATAACTGATTGCCTGTAGGTTCAATAAAACCTCTTGAAATATTTCCAGCATTAAGATTTATCCTTCCTTCAATATTCCCACCCGATAAAGGTAAATATCCTGAAAAACTTTGTTTTTGATATACCAATTCTAAAGTTTCGGGATTCCAACCTACAGTTTTAGTATCTCCTTCGTTAACTTCTTCAGGCATATTCATGTGCCTAAGTTTGTCTACTATTCTTAAATCCTCGAACATACCTTTTGGGGTAGCAAAATTATCGTTAATTTCTCTACCAGGGAAATGTCCAAAAAAATCAGGGTATCCAATGGTCCGTATAGTTTTTAACTGTCGACTACATTCTGCCGTGTATTGATTTCCAGAAAGATTAGCCGTACCATTCGGTATATCAAAATATCCTGGCTTATCATTAAAGCTAGCAATAAAAGAAATGTCATTAGAGTAAGAATTTGTTGCATCTACCACTCTTCGTATAATCCATTTATTATCTATTCTAGCCTCAAAAAAAGGATTTACAGCACTATTATTTCTAACATAAAAGCCACCATTTGGCTCTAAATCAATCCTTCCCAAATCATTAGTATCACCACCAACAGAAATTTCTTTAGCAAAAGTTCCACCGCTTTTTTTAGATACAAAATCAGACGAAATTTTAGAAATTAGCTCAGGAGTTACATGTCTTGTGTCATCAATTATATGATTTTCTAGCGTATCATTATCTGCTTTTTCGGAAAATAACACATCGATATTTTCTATTTGTTGTGCCGGTATTTTTTCGTTTTTATGCCAAAAACTTTGCCATGTTGCTTTAAATTGAAATTCTGTAGGTATATCTCCTGTTTTAAACCAGGACAGGATAGTGCTTAATTTTGTTATAGGCATAAATTAGATGTTAAAATTTTAAACATCTGTAAAAATATTGAAGAGTAAAAAACAACTTTTTGTTTTACGGAACAGATTTCTGTAGTTGCAGTAGTTTTTTAATAGCAAGATAAAATTCTTCTAAAACAACACCCTGGTGAGACAGTTCTGTTTTTATAAATTACTCGGCACTTTTAATCATAACTAAAGTAATTTTATTGAAATTGGCTGCACTATTAATTACTTTTCTATAGGCTTCAAAAACGGATACGTCTACAATATTTTTATTATAAAACTCGTTTAGTTTTACCTTAATTATATTGTTATCTACAGTATACGAAGACTTAAATGAAAAAAACACTTTATTACCTTCTTTATATTCTTCTTCAATTGCTAAGTCTTCTAAATTTTCAATCTTATAGCCTTCTGGTATTTTAACATCTATTAAGCTTTCATAACTTCTTTCAAAATTTTCATGAACTTGTAATTTACGTTCTTTTTTCTGATACATTTCTAATTGAGGCCCTATTAATTCTCCTATTTTGAATAAATATTTAGTACCTGCATTATCAATAAAAGAATTGGTTTTAAGCGTTGCTTTTATTACAAGTGGCTCTATTCCAAATTTATTAGAATACCCATTAATAGCCTCTACTTTTGTTATCTCAACCTCTTCTTTAATCATTTTAACGATACCTTCTAATACCTTCGTTTTCTTTTCTTGTTCTTCTATTAGTTCTAAATAAGGCTGATAGCTTAAAGCATAATAACCCGACATAATACGGCTTACTTCAATATTTGTCTCGGTTAAATCTTCTTCATTAAAACCTACTTCTATTTTTAAATTATATACAGATAAATCATAATTAACAGGCTCTATATATTTTACTTGTCCTATAGCAGATTCAAAATCGCCAACTTTAATTTTTTTAATAAATAAGCCATAATTATCGGTTAATAAGCCATTAGGAAAACCAAAGCGTGAACCATAATTTAAAGGTTCTAAATATTTATTTTGTTCTGGGAAAAAGAATAAATATTTATCCAAAACATGATAACTTTCAAATTTTTTATCAAAAACAAAAGACTTTCTATTAGCTGTTAATACTAATTCGTGTTCTAAATTTAAAATATCAAATATAGCTGTGTATAAATATAAAATACCCTGTTTAGAGGCTACTTTAGAATTCAAAATATTAATAATTTGACTGCTTTCTGGGCTAAGAACTGCATCAGTTAAATAGACTGTAGATTTTATAGCATTTTCTATTTCTAAAATACTTAGTTCTTTTTCGGATTTTGATCCAATTTGTTTCAAAAACTTGAGTATCCTATTTCTTGTTTTTTTATCTACTACCTTATAATTATTAGCAAAAATATTTTGAGAAGCTTTACCAAAGGATACTATTTCTTTATCTGGGTTAGCATAATTTCTATCTAATTTAAAAACCAATTGTTTTAATGCTATATCATAACCAGATCGTTCTTCTGACTCTAAACCTTCAACATCTTTCAATTTTAAATGCCAATGATTTTTTGTTTTTACTACAGTATCTAATATTACTTGGGTTGAGTCGTTATAAGTTTTAAATGCGAATTTTAAATTCTTTGGAGCAAAAACATCAAAATCAATACTTTTATTAAAATAAGTATTTTGCAAGAAAACTCTTTTACCTGTATAACTTGGGTATTTTTTTAACACATATAAATACTCTATAAATCCCCCTTTTTCTACCCCTTCCATAGCATAGTATTTGTAGGAGGTTTTAGTTTCGTTGTCTGTAGATTCTAAAATTTTAGAATCGTCTAGCTCTATAATCTTCCCCTTAGAGGTAATAACGCGGGCTTGATTTTTTACAATTTTAGATGCTCCTACACTAGGTAAGTATACTTTGTTATATTGCTCTATTGCATCGTTAGAATTAAGCCAATATAATTTATGAATTAATAAATACTCTATTAATCCTCCTTTTGTAAAAGCAAATTCGCTAACCCTTTTTTCCTTTAGTGCTACTAAGTCTTTATCTTTATTTACTGTGGTATCAAAATTTTCTATTGGGTTTTCTTCCCAATTATAGTCTTCAAAATAAAGGTTTTCTTGAGCCTTTATTTTTGTAAAAAATAAAGCAAAAATAATTGTTGGTAATAGTATTCTAAAATTCATATTCTATGTATTCTTTTTCTTTAGCACAATAACATTTTTTTGCTGTTTTTTGATATCAGTAACTATTGTGTTCATTATTTTTTGTTCTTCTAGGTTTAATGTAATAAAGTCTTGTTTTATATTGTAATTTAAAATAAGCTTCCCCTCTACTTCTTTATAGGTTATTTTACATTCAAAATTCTCGTTCTTAAAATAGTAGTCTTTGGGTATATGTATTATAGTTACCTCTTCTGGAATTTCTAATACCGATACTAATTGAGTTAATCTTTTATAATCGTAATCTCTGCCACTTTTTCTACTACTAGTAGTTTTTAAATTATCTATACCTTCAAAAAAATTCATATTTACATAGATTTCATCTTCGTAGGTATTAACATAATTTTCAATATTAAATTTATAATTTACAGAGAAGGGAGCATCGTAACTAAATTTATTTTTTTCAGAGAAATTATCTATTAAAAAATGATTACTTCCTTTTGTTAGATATCGATTATAAAAGTCTTGTTTCTCTTTTACTGTTTTTACTCTTTCTAAAGCTGTGAAAAAATCAGTTTTAGGATAGCCATCTAGTTCTATTTTTCCTTGTCCTAAAAGGCCTGTTTCTTTTAGTTTTACATAAATAGAATCCTTGTAAATATTTTTATTAGCAGCAACAACAGGTACTTTTTCTATTCTATAATTTTCTTTATCTAGTCCTATTAAGGCTTCTTTCCCTTGTATAAAAGAAGAGGGGGTTTCTAATGACAAATATCTACCTGTAGCATCCAAAAAATACACCTTTCCATTGTTAGAAACATAACTCATTATCATATGATTATCTACAGATGGCGTTGGTAACTCTGCATAGGTAAAAGGAATACTCCTAGTTCCAATCCATGTTAAATATCCTTTTAAACCTGCTATTTTTAG
Organism: uncultured Aquimarina sp.; assembly: GCA_937958735.1. GTDB lineage: Bacteria > Bacteroidota > Bacteroidia > Flavobacteriales > Flavobacteriaceae > Aquimarina. The sequence goes on from CALGNG010000351.1 coordinate 7,562, forward strand.
CATTTCTTTTAGGATACTAGAGTTGTCCTTACAATCTCCATATTTCCTAGAAAAAACAGTATTTGCTGTTCTAGGGACAAAACCACCAAGGGCATATTCAAAAGCGATATATTTTATATTTTCTTGTACACAATAATAAATGGCTCTAACTTTTTCTATATCCGAATCTTTGTTTTTTACTAATTCTTTAACTAAACTCTCTAGTACTTTATCTACGATACCTTCTTCACTATTTAGAGCTAATGAATAGTACCAGTTATAAAGCTCTTGCACTCCTCCTGATATTACTTTTTCTTCTCCATTATTGGTTTTAAAAGAAGTTATAATAGGCACAATACTGGGTAATCGTTTCCTGAAATTTGGAGCATCGGATTCTAAATCTATTTTAGCGCTATTGGATAACTCCCAAATATATTTAGTTTGTTTTTTTCCTGTTTTCTTGGAAAAAAGTAAGCCTTCTATTTTTTCAAAACCAAACTTTTTTAGGTCTAATTGGATAGCATTATCGATTTGTATTGTAAGTTTATTTTTAATAATAGGAAAACGATCTCCAAAAAAATAAGAGCTTAAAAATCTAGGGTTTTTAATAACCCTGGTGTAGCTTACATCTGTTTTAACACCTTCTTTTAATCCTTCATAAAAAAAGGTTATTTTTTTAGAATCGTCATAAAAACTTACGCCAACATCGTCGCTCTCTGTAAAATTAGTTATTACATTTTTTATATATTTCTTACCATCAAATACATAACTGGATGCTTTTAAATCTTTTATATCGGAAAAAGAAGAAAACCCTATTTCTTGTTTTGCTCCATAACTTGCAGATTTAGTTAGGTATATGTCTTCATTTTTTAAAAATTCTTCTATCTCTGGCTTCCCATTAACCAATTTTATGATAATTTTTTTTTCTTGATTAATTCTTAAAAAAGTAGCATTGGGATACTTCTTTTTTAAAACCTTATAATCTTCAGATAATTGGGCGTTTATAATTCCTGTAAACAAAAATAGTAGACTTAATACCGTACTGTTAAGTCTACTATTAAAATTAATTTTCTGTGTATATAACTCCATTAAAATATAATCTCTCTTTAATTTTTTGACCTTGCTTATTATACTCAAACATTTTACCATCTAGGTTTCCATTTAAATAATTATATTCTTTATACATAGAACCGTCTTCATTATAAAATTTTCTTTTTCCAGAAATTTCATTCGATACATAAGGTATTTCTTCTTTTGCTTTTCCATTAAAATAATAATCAATTGACTTTCCATTACGATCTCCGTTACTAGAGTATTTATTTGACTCTTGAATATTACCATTATAAAAATACTTTTTATAAACCCCTACAAATTCACCATGCTTCATTTCTATTTCAGCAGATTTTTTCCCATTATCAAAATAAGCTTCTAATTTCCCAGAACCTTCTGGCAACGTTATCATAGGTATTAGCTTCCCTTTAGAATTATTATAACTATACCCTATTAAATTATTATTATGATAAAATCTAACAAACTGCAATTTTCCATTAGGGGCATAAAATTTAGAAAACCCATGATTTGCACCGCTTTTAAACATAAACTCTTTATCTATAGTTTTTCCATCTGGATAATAGATTGTATTTAATCCTTCCAAATTTCCATTTACATATTGTTCTATTTCCTCTAGTTTACCATTTGTAAATTCTTCTGACTTCCCTTCTAGTTGTCCATAATTGTAAGTAGCATTGAGTGTTAAGTTGCCTTTGTAATCAAATTTTTGCCACAAACCATGCTTTTTATTCATAAAATAATTACCCGTCGCAGAGACCTTACCGTTAAAATGAAATTTCTTGTAAGGACCATGTTTTTTACCTCCAACATATTCTATAATAGAATGTGTTTTTCCATTGTAATGTTTATATTCTTGTATCTTATTTTCTAAATAATCTTCTAAAATTATTTCTTCTAAAACACTGCCGTCTGGTTTATAATAAACCTCTTTAATAGCTAGACCATTTTTGTAATAGTTTTCGTTATATAATTGACCTTTTACTCCAAAATACTTTTGCACTCCGTGTTTTTTCCCTTTGTGGTAAAAATTAATATTAGAAATGGTCCCGTTTACATAATAAGATCTCCATTCGCCCACTTTTTCTCCATCTTTATTATAACCTTGGTATTCTATTTGACCATTTCCATAATATCCTACACTATATCCCTCTAATAGATCTTCTTTATAGCTATCTTTAAATTCCGTTTTATTATCAATAAAATATCCGTTATTATCGCCATCTAACTTCCCTTTTTTATAAGAGGTTTCATTTTTAAGAGCTCCATATTCATAAAATTTCCAAAGCCCTACTTTTCCTCCTTTTACATCATAAATACCTTTTGCTTCTAATTGTCCTAATGGCGAATATCCTTTGTAATTAAGGTTGCCCCCTTTTCTTTTTGTAAATTCTATGATTTCTGTTTTTTTATTTAAAAAACTTGTAGAAACAATTAATCCGTTTTTATATTCAAAAATAGAGGAAAGTTTCCCGTCTATATCATACTCTTTATATTCGTTAGAAAGTTTTCCTTTGTTGTTATAACTGGTCTCTTCTTTTAGATTACCGTCTTCATAATATGTTTTCCAATCTCCTACAGAAACATCATTTATATACTGCCCTTCGTTTTCTATATTTCCATTTTTATAATAACCTATATACTTCCCGTTTAGCTTATTGTCTAGATAATTAGATTTCGATTTTATTTGTTTATTTCGATAATAGGTGATTTCTTCCCCATTAAAAATTCCATTTTTATATATTATTTCCGAGAAAGTTTCTCCACTATTATAAAATGTTTTATAGCTCCCTTCTAACTTACCTTCGACATAAAAACCTTTTATTTTAGGCATCGTTTTCCCTAAATCGTAATAAGTACTGTACTCACCATCTAACTTATCATTCTTAAAATTCTTAAAAATAATTAGCTTTCCATTTTTGTTGTATTCAAAATACTCACCATTTATTTTCCCTTCTACATAATTATATTTATACGCTACTTTATCATTTTTACCGTATTCTATAATTTCACCATTATATTTGCCCTCGTGGTAATTTACTGTTTGGGTTAACTTCCCCTCTTTATTATACCATTTCCAAAAACCATTTCGTTCTCCTTTATCCGAAAATTCTCCTTGCCCTTTTATTTTCCCTTCTTCGTCATAAATATCCCAAACACCTATTTTATTCTCTCCTTTTGCTTTTCCTAAACCTATTAATTTAGAACCATTAAAAACATATTGTACTGCTTGTTCTTTTTCTTGAAACAATTCTATATTATCTTTTGCTATAATATGGCTCCATTTTTCTTTAGCTTCTGCTAAAAAAGATACAATATTAGAAGTGTTTTTTTCGATTACTTTTTTATAGGATGGATTAGTTGTAGCGTAACAAATTGTATAAACAAAATTGTCGAAATTCCCCGAGGCTTTTATCCATTTAAAGAAAGGAACATATTTACTATCCCAAAAATCGCCTTGCCCTTTATAACTATCTAATTGATCAAAAAAGACATGTAGTTGTTTTACTAATGGTAGTTTTATTTTATTTTTTATCTTGTACTTTGAGTTAAGAGCTATTCCATTAGAAAGAATTAGGTCTATTTGAGAAAAAGAATCATCGTCTTTAGTATACGTAAGATTAAAAGGCTCTCTTTTACTTTTTCTTGAAAAAGATAAATTTATAGATTTTAAAAATTCTAAAGAATTTTCTCCGTCTGGATCCATTAACAAATAAGTGGTTAATGCCATTAAAGATTGAGAAAGTTTCTTTTCTAAATAATAAAACTCTCCAATCTTATAGTGTGCCTTTTTTTTAAAGGGATTGTATTTTATTGATCTTTCTAAATCCTTATAAGCCAAAAGTCTTTCTTTTTTCTTAAGATATACCAAGCCTCTATTAAAATAAAGATTGCTTGATTTTGGATATTCTTTTAAAATACTATTATAATTTTTAATTGATTCTTCTAATTTGTCAAGTCTTTCTAAATTAACCGCTTTATTTAATAAAAGTGAATATCTGGAGTTCCAATCCTTTAATTTTAAAGCTTCATCTATAACTGCATTAGATTCTGTATACTTTTCTAGCTCTAATAAAGCATAAGATTTTGTAATTAACAAATCGTTATATATAGAATCGTTAGGGCTAACCCTGTCTATTAGCTTAATTACATCATTGTAATCCTTTTTTTCTAAGGCTAAGGTAAAATCTTCTACAAGGGAGTCGTAAGTATTGTTTACTAATTTATCTTGTGCTAGGATGCTTATAGCACTAAACATAAAAAAACTAAATAGTTTAAGCTTCATACAGGTATATAAAATAATTTTGAAAGGTTAAATATCTATTTTTTATTGTTAATATTAAAATAATTATTCTAATACATCAAAAAAATCTATAGGAACAAAATTTTATTTGATACAAAAATTGCTTAACTACAATTGAGTATTCTACTCCCTTATTTCTATTCTACTTTATTTTTTAATAAAAAATAAACTTAATTATGTTTTGCCCCCTATAAAACAAGAGTATTCTTTTAAATTTCGATTATTAATTAAGTAGTTAATTTTTTCATTAAAATTAGATTTTTATCTGTTTACCATTTTTCGTTTGGAGTAATTCCAAAATGTCTGTTTATAGCACAAAAAAACAAAGCTAAATGGCTTCCGTTTCTTTTAAATCTTGAAACTGCTCTTTTAGCTATTCTTGTAAATATTTAATTAGGTTACTTTATGTGCTCCTTTTTTAAGCAAAAAGCCACACAAAACAGAAGGGCTTATAAATACTATTTCTCTTAAACTATTTATTGGATAGTCTTAGGCTTTCATCTTTTTCTATAAAACCTTCCCTATTTCAACCTAAAAATACTTTCGCAATCCAAAATTATAGTTATCTCTTAGATTCTAATAAGTCTCGGAGTTTGGAAAAATCTTTTTCGGGGAAAGCGTCTTCTAAACCTTTAATCCCCTTATCTAGACTATTATATACATAAGAAAACTCGCTCTCTTCGCTAAGGTCTACATCGCAATACAAATATTGCCAATCGTAAATAGCGTAGGTTGCTAACAAGGCATCTATATAATCGCCATAAAACATATCCATGTTAAAAGCACGTCCACGATCTACAAAATATACTGGAGGCTCGTTTGGAGGAGATATTCCCTCTACTAAGCTTATTACTCCCCATTTATTATCTCCTGCATCGGGGTGACTATCAATTACTCTAAAGGTTTTAAATAATTTAACCTCTTCTTCTGGCTGACCTTCGTAGCCTAAGCCTTCATCGTAATCGTCTAGATTTAAGGTTAAATAGATCCATTTTAAACTAAACTCTCCTCCTCCTAAATCGTTGTGGAAAAAATATTTACAACCTAGATCGTCATCTAAAGCAAAATATGATTGATATTCTAATGGTAAGTTTTTATAGCCGCTGCTTGTTTTAATTCTTTCATATATCCTAGTTAAACCATTTGTATCCAATTCAAATTTCTCTCTTATTTCATCTACATCTGTTTTTTGTCTTAACGATTCAAACAATAATTTGAATTTGCTTACTAAACTTAATATTTCTTCCTTTTTCATTTTACCTATTAATTGAATATTATAATTTTATCGCGGATACCTCTCTCTATAATTTTTTTAAAAAGAGCTATTTTGTTTTTCTGAGATTCAGTACTTTTTTCTAATTTTTCAAAAATAAAATCATCTAAGTCTAGCTTAGAACTTATATTTTCATTCTTCAACATCTTAGCAAAAGACTTAGTAATATGTAATGTTTTGCTAAACTGATCTACATCCCAATCTCCTTTTTTAAAGTTAAACACAGGGCCTTCAAAATCTGGAAAAACAGGGCTTATACTTACGTCTCGTATAGCTTTACCGCGTTGCCACGATTTCCCTTTATTTTTATAACTACCAAATAATGCTTTTAACTTGCTTGGAAATGTTTTTTTAGGTTCTTGGTTTTGATAATATTCTATCTCAAATCTATACCAAATTCCTTGAGTATCATAATCTTTATTATCCTTACTCTTACCTTTTACAAATTTAAAG
>CALGNG010000352.1 GCA_937958735.1 uncultured Aquimarina sp.
CCTTCTTTATTATACGCATCAAAATCGAACTGTAATTCTGCTAAACGCTTCTGTAATAAAGCAGGCATTATATTATTTGGTGATTCTGATAACATAGGTTCTAATATTGACTTTAGAAGTGCGTTTAATTGATTTCCTGAATTAATATTAGTTGTTATTACCTTTTCGGGCATTTGCCTGCTAGCATCTGTATTTAAAATTAAAATAGAATCCGAACTTTGCATTTGGATTTCCCATAGATCGTTTATATTTTGCAAGTATTCTATATCTACATTACCTGTAGAATAGGCATTAATACTAATTGTATTTTTATCCCAAGGGCTAAATATAATTTGAGTATGGGAAGAATTTAATTTAAAAAGAGGGATTTGTGTAAAGGATAATTCTTTTTCTAATTTCGATAACTTATTTTGCGCTATAAATAAGTTGGCACATAATATTGTTAATATTCCTAGAAGAATATTACGTTTGAAGGTTTTCGTATGCTGTACTAGAAGAGTATTCATTAATATTTTTAACCTTTTGTTTTAATTGCTCTAATAGAGATAATTGCATTTGTAAATTTTCAATTAATACCTCAATGGCTTGTGGACTTACTTGCCCTAATTGAAAATCCAATTGTATTAATCTATATTCTTTTTTGAGATGTTCTAATTGTTTTATATAGCTTTTTACTACCGAACGATTAGTGTCATTTATTTTTAATTCCGATAAACCTACATTTATACTAGCCAAAGATATTTCTTCGAAACGTTTAAACTCTGGAGATACATCTGCTATAGACGATCTACTACTATTATTCTGCTTTTCTACATGGACTATTGTATTTTTAGTTTGTTGCAAAGTTTCTGTTTGCTGTACTAAATACCATCCTAAACCTACACTAACAACAGTAGATGCGGCAATAGAAAACCATTTTTTATAACTATGGTTGGTTTTAATTGTTAATAAACTCTCTTTGGGCCCTACTATTTCTGGGCTACTTACATCTAAAAATGCATTTTCTAGTTTATCTAAAAAACGTAACTCATGATCGCTAGATAATTCAGAAGGATTCAATTCCTTAGAACTATCTCTTAACATTTCTCTAAGATCCTGTCCCATAACGCAAATGCTTTAATTGCTCTTGTAAGCGTTTCTTTCCTCTATGCACTAATGTCCTGGAAGATACCGCTGTAATATTCAAAACTTCGGAAATTTCGTTATGATCGTAACCTTCCAACAAAAATAAATGCACAGGATACTTGTACTTTTCTGGAAGTGCATCAATGGCGTTTTTAACTTCATCTACGGTAGTGTTTTCTTCTACTTCCCAATCGTTAAATTCATCGGCAGTACCCATTATTTGCTCGTTAATAGCTGTAGTATCTAATTTACGAGCCTTAAGCATATCAATACTCTTATTAATTACAATACGCTTTAACCAAGCTCCAAAAGTAACATCCCCAGTAAACTGATCCAATTTCATAAACGCCTTAATAAAAGATTCCTGCATAGCTTCTTCTGCTAGAAATGAATCTTTAAAAAAACGTAACGCTACAAAATACATCCCTCTGGAATATTTTTTATAAAGTTCCATCTGGGCTTTACGATCCTTTTGTCTACACTTTTCTATTAAAATTTTATTATCCAAACTCATTCTTTCTTATGCTTTAAAAACGCCACTCTTTAACTTACGTTGCAGAAATATACGATTTTTGTATAAAATTATGTTACCCTTATATTAACTAAAAAATTATTTTACTAGTATATCCTTTACTACAGTACCTATTTTATTATTCCTTAAAATCCAAGCAGCACAGCACCTAATACACATATTTATACAGGCTTAAAATTATAAGATCTTCTTTATTAGAAAACATTCTTTGAAGCCTGTGAAATAGTATTTATATTTGCGTTCTAAGTTTATAAGGTATATGATTAATATTACTTTGCCAGATGGCTCCGTAAGAAACTACGAAAGTGGTGTAACAGCAATGGAAATTGCTAAAGATATTAGTGAAGGTTTTGCGAGAAATGTAATTTCCGCCAATTTTAATGGAACTACCATTGAAACCAAAACAGCATTGACCACCGATGGGAATCTAACTTTGTATACTTGGAATGATGATGAAGGTAAATTAGCCTTCCGTCACTCCTCTGCTCACGTTTTAGCACAAGCCTTAGAAGCTTTGTACCCTGGTGTAAAATTAAGTATAGGTCCCGCTATAGAAAATGGATTTTATTATGATGTAGATTTAGGAGAACAATCTATTTCCGATAAAGACTTTAAAAAAATAGAAGATAAAATGTTAGAAATAGCTCGCGGAAAACACGAGTTTGAATTAACATCTGTTACTAAAGCAGAAGCATTGGATAAATACAAAGGACAAGGAAACGAATACAAGGTAGAATTAATTGAAAACCTTGAAGACGGAACCATTACTTTTGTACAACACGATACTTTTACAGATTTATGTCGTGGAGGTCACCTACCCCACACAGGCTATATTAAAGCCGTAAAATTAATGAGTATTGCAGGTGCATATTGGAGAGGTGACGAAAATAATAAACAGCTAACACGTGTTTACGGAACTTCCTTTCCAAAACAGAAAGACCTAAAAGCTTATTTAGAGCTTTTAGAAGAAGCTAAAAGAAGAGACCACAGAAAATTAGGTAAAGAATTAGAATTATTTACTTTTTCGAAACGTGTCGGACAAGGTTTACCATTGTGGCTACCTAAAGGTGCTGCACTGCGTGAGCGTTTAGAAAACTTTCTAAAAAAAGCACAGAAAAAAGCGGGTTACGAAATGGTAGTTACTCCACATATTGGTCAAAAAGAACTTTATGAAACCTCTGGACATTACGCTAAATACGGAGAAGATAGTTTCCAACCTATTA
>CALGNG010000353.1 GCA_937958735.1 uncultured Aquimarina sp.
TACACTAGTATGGAAAGGCATGCCTATTTTTACGGCCACGGTACTAAACACTACAACGCTTGCTTGTTTAGAGTTTTTTAGTTTAGGGTGGAGATCTTTTAGGATTTGAACTAACGACAAAAAATTAATATTCAAGTCTTGCTCAAAATCTTTGGATTTTAACATACTAAAAGGTTTTAGGTTGATGCTTCCAGGGCAATAGACTAGACCGTCTATAACATCGGGCAAGTCCAAGTTGTTGATATTATCTGTAGTGGCATCAAAACTAAGATGTGTTGCTGTAGCAGGAATGTTTTTATCTGATCGTGAAGCTATAATTACTTGATCTTCAGGATTTAGGTTTTTAACGATTTGGGCTCCTATTCCATAAGAACCGCCAATAAGTAAGATCGTTTTCATATTGTTTTATTTAAGAGAATAAGGCTTTAATTTGAATTGTACGGTAATTAAATATTTTGTTCAATTTAGGTCTAATAACTAAAGGGTGTAATAAGCGACCTAAAATACCATAGGGCACTTGGTAATGGACTACATCTGTAATTTTTGTTCCTGTAGGGGTAGACTCTAAATAATGTTTATGATGCCATAATTTATAAGGACCATCTAATTGTGTGTCTACAAAAAAATAAGGTTTGTTAATATGGTTAATTTCCGAAACCCAAGCGGTAGTAAGCAAAGGGAGTGGGGTAACGGTGTATTCTATTATCTGTCCAGTGTATAAAGGTAATGTAGCTCCATCTATAACTTTAAAAGCCATTTCCTTTGGCATAATTTTTCCTAGATTATTTGGGTTGGAAAAAAAAGTCCAAGCTTCGTCAATAGATATGGGTAGTTCTATTTCTCCTGTAAGTTTATACGTTTTCATATATCAAAAATACTCTTATATTTTGTTTAATTAAAATCAAAATATGTTAAACAAAATAAAATACTCAAGTAAAGTATGATTGGATTTTAATAGTGGATATAAAAAATCCCTGAAAAGAAATATTTTCTTAACAGGGATTAGTTGGGGTAAGTTTAATATGATTTATTAAGCTTAATTATTTAAAGCTTAATTATTTTTGTAGTTATTACTTTATTTTTTGTTTTTATTCTGGTAAAGTAATGTCCACTACCTAAGTGGTTAATATCTAAGGTTTTTTTGTTTTGGATGTTAGATTCTAGTACCACTGCTCCAGAAATATTGTAGATGGTAATGGATACTAGATCTTCGGGGATGCCATTAAAGTTAATAACTCCATTGGTAGGGTTAGGAAATACCAATGCATTTTCCGATTCGTTTTTTAAAGAAACACTATCTACACTAAGTACCTCTTCGTCGCAGGCGTCATAAATAAACCTTGTGGTATAGGTGCAACTACCAGTAGCATTACGGTAGCTAAATTCGTAAATTACATTAGACTCTATAAAATTACCCGACTGTGCAGGTTGTCCAGAAACAATTTGAACTTGGTTTAAAAGGGTGCTAGATCCATCGGTGTTAATCCTAGATAACCTTACGGTAGATTGTAATATTGTAGAAGCGTTAATTACTTGAAAAGTCAATTCAGAAGTAGTGCCATCGCTAATACAGTTTTTGCCACTAGCTAGAGAGAATCTTAAAAAAGGAGAAGGGACTCTAATAACTTGGTCTAAAGCACACCCATTGGCATCGGATATGTTTAAATCGTAATCTCCAGAAGGTAGATTGAAGCTTAAAGAAGTGTCGCTAGTGTTAGGTTCTATAAAAACTTCGGAAGTACCTCTATTGGATATATTAAATTCGAATGGAGAAGTACCACCAGAAAGATCTATGTTTATTCTTCCTAATCCACAATCTATTATTCTTTCCACACCACCACCTAATAGGATAGGGTTAGTGTCGCAAATTGTCTGAGAAAACATTCCTAAAGATAAAGATGTTGTTAGCAGGGGGAGTAGTTTTCTGAAAACTTGATTTAGTGTAATTGTTTTTAACATAATATTTATTTTGGGTTATATCTATTACGCGTTCATTTAAAAAACCCCTACCCTTAGAGTGATATTTATTTTAAGAAATTTTATTTTTTTGAAAGGAGGGAGCGTGTTTTTTTTTTTTTTTATTTGCTATTTTTTATGTTTAATAGATTAATAAATAAGTAGTTGTAGTGGTTGGTTTAATTAAGTTATAGTAGTTTGCCTTTAATTGTTTAATATTTGATAGATTTTTAAAAAGTATTTTGTTCTAGTATGAAATCAGAGCTATATCAATTTATTAATTTGAAGGCTAAAGCCCTAAAAATTCACTAAAAAGTCAATAAAGTTTCTTTTTTATTGAATAGCAGGAGTTAAATTGGGTTTTTTGTTGATTAAAATGGTGATTTGTGTAGGTTTTTAGAATACTTAGTTGGCTTTTAGAATTAAGTATTAATGCGTATTTTCGTCCATAAATAAAAATTAAATATTCAAGATATGAGCGCATATGATGTGATTGTTTTAGGAAGTGGTCCTGGTGGTTATGTAACGGCTATTAGAGCTTCTCAATTAGGTTTAAAAACAGCTATTGTAGAAAAAGAAAGTCTAGGTGGAGTTTGTTTAAACTGGGGATGTATTCCAACAAAAGCATTATTAAAAAGTGCACAGGTTTTTGATTATTTAAAACATGCTAGTGATTACGGGCTTACCGTATCAGAATTTGATAAAGATTTTACTGCTGTAGTTAAACGTAGTCGTAATGTAGCGGGTACAATGAGCAAAGGAGTTCAGTTTTTGTTGAAGAAAAACAAAATTGATGTAATTAACGGTTTTGGGAAACTAAAAGCAGCAGGAGTGCTTACTGTAACAGCAGAGAATGGTACGGCAACAGATTATAGTGCTAAAAATATTATAATTTCTACTGGTGCACGCTCTAGAGAATTGCCAAATTTACCACAAGATGGAGAAAAGGTAATTGGTTACCGTCAAGCAATGACACTGAAAGAACAACCTAAGAAAATGATTGTGGTAGGTTCTGGTGCTATTGGTGTGGAATTTGCGCAATTTTATAACTCGATGGGAACAGAAGTAACTATTGTAGAATTTCAATCTAACTTAGTACCTGTAGAGGATATAGATATTTCAAAACAATTCGAGAAAAGCTTTAAGAAGTCTGGAGTAAAGGTAATGACTAATTCTGCAGTAGAAAGTGTAGATACTTCTGGTAAAGGAGTGGTTGCTACGGTAAAAACAGCTAAGGGAATCGAAACCATAGAGGCAGATATATTGCTGTCTGCAGTAGGAATAAAAACCAATATCGAAAACATAGGTTTAGAAGATTTAGGTATTGCAACGGATAGAGATAAGATTTTAGTAAACGAATGGTATCAAACTAATATCCCAGGTATTTATGCTATTGGAGATGTAGTGCCAGGACCAGCACTAGCTCACGTAGCTTCCGCAGAAGGAATTACTTGTGTGGAAAAAATAGCAGGAGCACATACCGAAGCAGTAGACTATGGAAATATTCCAGGGTGTACTTATGCTTCTCCAGAAATTGCTAGTGTAGGTCTAACAGAAGCAAAAGCAAAAGAGCAGGGTTACGATATTAAGGTAGGTAAATTTCCTTTTACGGCATCAGGTAAAGCACAAGCTAGTGGTACACCAGATGGTTTTGTAAAAGTAATTTTTGATGCTAAGTATGGCGAATGGTTAGGTTGTCATATGATTGGTGCAGGAGTAACGGATATGATTGCAGAGGCTGTTGTAGCTCGTAAATTAGAAACGACAGGGCACGAAATATTAAAAACAATCCATCCACACCCAACAATGAGTGAGGCGGTTATGGAAGCTGTAGCAGATGCTTACGATGAGGTAATTCACCTATAGAGAAAGTTTTAAATACAAAAAAAAGAGGCTAATTAAAGATATCTTTAATTAGCCTCTTTTTTTTGTTTGACAAGAAGAGCATGCTTTGTTCTAATAGTCTTTTAATGGATTGGTATCTTAAAAATATTTAATCATACAAGTATTGGATTCTCTAATAAGAGTTTTAAGATGTATAGCAGAGTCGCTTAAATTTATTTCTCTACTTTTTGTATAATAGCGGACAGCACTATCAAAGTTGTTTATTTCGTTAATATGTAAGGCCATAAACTCTGCTCTAGAAAGTACTCGGTATTTTTTCTGATTTCTGGTGTAAAATTCTGATATTAAATTTTCGTTTAATGTTTTTGATTTTTTAATATTATGAAAAACAAGAATATTGTTGGTGTTTTTGTTTCGGATATTAAAAAAATTAATGGTGTTTAAAACATTTTCTTTAGTATTCTCCATACCATAAACAATGTTACCGCCTTTGGTAACAGCCTCCCACCTATAATAGTCTGTAGATTGTGCATTAGACACACCTGCAAAGAGAAGAAAAGTAAGAAATAATAATTTTTTCATTTTGATTGATTACTTAAATTGAAAAATAAGTGACGTTGAGTAGCAGTATAGATTAGTGTTATTTTACAAATATAAATAGGTGAAATTTTAGAATAAACTAATTTCTTGAATTTACTACAAAGTGTCCTTTTTTTTAGATTAAATGCCTTGTAAAGAGTGTTTAGTAGGTCTGGAAATAAAATAGATTAGCGAAAAGCTAAAAATAGAGATGGTATTTTTTAAGAAAAACTATAGGAGATCTCTCCTTAGCGCATAAAAAAAAGCTTAGATTTTTTAAAAAGCTAAGCTTGATTGTATTAATGGATCTTTTTTATATTGGGAGTAATTCTATCTAGAGACTAAGATAAAGTGGTAATAGCAGAGGGTAGTAAAATTGTCGATTATACTAAAATTAATTCGGGATCTAATTTTTTGTCAATAATATTTAATGCTAATAATTGATCTTGTACCTTTTCTAATGTTTCTGTAGTAAGTTGTTTTTGGCTCCATTCTGTTAAAGAAAGCCATTCCCTAATATCTTCTAATTTTTGTTTGTAGCGAGTAGCTAGAGTTTGTTCTATGTTTTTTAATTGCTTAAAATTTTTTGAAGTAGCATTAATTACCCCTAATGCTTTTTTAATAAGCTCTGGATTAGATTCTAAAACCTCGTTACGTACTGCAATTACAAAACAAGGCCATGG
>CALGNG010000354.1 GCA_937958735.1 uncultured Aquimarina sp.
AGTGATATTGCTCGTTAATATCTGGCAAATGTATGGTTATAGACCCATCTCCTGTTTGTAATAATTCTCTCTTCATAAAAAATAAATAATTTTTACTTTTGTGTACTTCTAATAAGTACACAAAAGCAAACAAAAAGCTTCTTTTGTTAAGTATATGCTAATTTAAAACTAAATAAAGCCCTTTTGTTACAAAATCGATAACAATTAATTTCTATGCTAAATTTAGTTAGAAAGGCTTTATAATATTAGCAAATAATAGGTATTTTTGTAGTTATCTTTATTAAAAAAACCGCTAAAAACGATAAATATGGAAACTACACTTTCCAACGGGTTAAAAATAACCAAAGCTTCCTCTAGTAGAATTAACGAGGTTGATTTTGAGAATATTAACTTTGGTAAAATTTTTACCGATCACATGTTTGCATGCCATTACAGTGATGGTAAATGGCAACAGCCCGAAATCGTCCCATACGGACCTATACAATTAGATCCATCGGCACGTGTTTTCCACTACGGACAAGCGGTATTTGAAGGGATGAAAGCCTATAAAGACGCCAATGGGGATACTTTCTTATTTCGTCCAGACGAAAACTTTTACCGTATTAACAAATCTGCGGAACGTTTGGCTATGCCCGATTTTCCTAAAGAATATTTTGACGCTGGATTAGAAGAATTATTAAAACTGGATAATAAATGGATTAAACCTGGAATGGGTAATTCTTTATACATCCGTCCTTTTGTAATTGCTACAGAAGCCAGTGTTATGGCATCGGAATCTAACGCTTATACTTTCTATATTATTTGCTCTCCTGCACAATCCTATTATGGTGGAGAGGTAGATGTACTAATTGCCGATTTCTTTTCGCGCTCTGCAAGTGGAGGTATTGGATATGCTAAAGCCGCTGGTAACTATGCAGCCCAATTTTACCCAACTAACCTAGCAAAAGAAAAGGGTTACGACCAAATTATATGGACCGATTCTAGTTCTCATAAATATGTAGAAGAAGCAGGTACTATGAATATCTTCTTTAGGATTAACGACACTTTACTAACCGCTCCTATAAGCGAACGTATTCTTGACGGTATTACTAGAAAAAGTATTCTTGATCTTGCAAAAAAAGAAAACTTTAAAATAGATGTTAGAAACATTGAGGTAGCAGAAATAATTGAAGCTGCCGAAAACGGAAGTTTAAAAGAAGTTTTTGGAGCAGGTACTGCTGCTGTTATAAGTGTTATTAAAGGTATAGGCTTTAAGGATAAACATTTTAAAGTACCCGTATTAGCCGATGGTTATGCACAACATTTTAAAAAATCGTTAACCGATATCCAATATAACTTATCCGAAGACCCTTTTAACTGGAGAGTCAAAATTTAATTATAAAATTAAATCGTACAATAAAAAAGGTCTTGAAAATAGTAAATTTTCAAGACCTTTTTATTTTTATCTATTAAAGAAAGCTTATTAAATTATCGAAACATTAATTTTTACTCCAGTCTTTAATATATTTCCAAATTTGTACAGAAGTATTTAACCTGGGCAATATGTAGAGATTTTTAATAATTTAGCATTACAAAACATATCTTAAAATTGTTTAAAATACATTAATAATTAATTCGTTATGAATGTATTTACCATTAAACATAAGGCAGTATACTTATGTAGCAACCCCTATAAGGACTTTATTATTATTTTTAGGAAACCACAGCAGGTTTAAAAAATTGGTCATAATTTCTTAAAATATATTTATAGGCGATTTTCTAAGTTGCGAATTAGGCATAAAAAAAGACCGCTATTTAACGGTCTTTTTTATGCCTAATTTAATATCATCTATCGGTAAATATCCATACGATCTATATCGTAGTTTTCGAACTTTCTTTTTAATAACCAACGAGGTCTTTCTAAAGTAGATTCCCATTCAAAGATATCTTTATACATCTCTTTTACCTTTTCCGGGTATTTAGTTGCTAGATTATTGTGCTCTGCAATATCTTCTTTAATGTTATACAATTCTGCTGGACGATCTGGGAATCTTAATAATTTCCAATCTCCCTTTCTTAATGCTGCACGTACATCTTTTTTCCAAAACAATTTTTCATGTGGACTAGCATCTACTTTTCCTTTGGCATATGGTAAAATATTAACTCCGTCTAAATCTTTTAAATCCGCAACGTCTCCACCTCCAGCTGCATAAAAAGTAGGTATTAAATCTAAAGTACTTACTGGCTGATTGAATTGAGTTGATTTCTTGATTTTCTTAGGCCATTTCATTAAAAAAGGAACTCTAATTCCTCCTTCTAGATGATTGGATTTAGATCCACTTAAAGGAGTGTTTACCGATGCATTCTTGTCCGATGGGCCTCCGTTATCGTTAGTAAAAACAATAATTGTATTATCGTCTAACCCTAGTTCTTTTAACTTATCCATTATCTTACCACAAGCTCTATCTAAAGCCAATGTCATAGCTGCTACGGTTTTTCTTTTACCTTCTAAAGTTGGAAACTTTGCTAAATCTGCATTGGTAGCATCCATTGGTGTATGCACTGCATTAAAGGCCACTAAAGCAAAAAATGGATTTTTTTTGTTTCTTTCTATGAAATCTACCGCATCTTCTCCTAATTTGTCGGTTAAGTATCCAGCATGCTCTTTAAAGCCTACATAATTACGCTCTAGTTTATTTAAGTGTTCTTGCGGGTCTTTTTTGTAAGGAAAATAGCTACGTGCTCCTCCTCTAAAGCCATAAAATTCGTCAAAACCTCTACGCAAAGGGTGGTATTTATCTGCTCCACCAACATGCCATTTTCCAAAATAAGCCGTACTGTATCCTAATTTTTTCATGTAATCTCCCATGAATTTCTCTTCTACAGGCACTCCCATTTCGTCCCCTAATTGGGCAGAATTTTTACTCATGTAACCTGGAACATTATTTTCTTCAAAACCAAAACGTTGTTGATACTTTCCTGTTAACAGTCCTGCTCTAGAAGGCCCACATGTTGGATCGGAAACATAACCTTCTGTAAAAGTTACCCCTTCTTTTGCTAGTTTATCCAAATTTGGAGTAATCATTACTTTACTGCCATGAAAGCCAAAATCTGCATATCCTGCATCGTCCGAAAACAGTAATATTATATTTGGTTGTTTTTTGTTTTGTGCTACAGCTACAAATTGTGTTAACAATGCAGCTAAGCCTATCAAATAGTGTTTCATTTTAAATTTATTTATTTACAATATTAATCAATTCCTTATTATTATTTTAATCTGTTTAAATCAAATTCTAAAGAATATTTACCCGCTTTAAACTCGTATTTAGGGTGCCTCTTAGATAATGTCCCGCCAATAGGTGCTTGCCTAGAGTCTATGTATAGCGTATAAAAATCTTGTTCCTCTAAATCGTAAGGATGCGTTGCTTTTTCTATATTTTCTATAGAAAAAGGATGTATAGAGAAGTTAAAATTATTATTTCCTGAGATGGTCCATTTAACCTTATCGTCTCCCGACTGTAACCTTAACCACTTTACGTTACTTCTATTTCCATTTTCTTGAGGAAATGCATAGTTATAAAAAAGTTCTGTGGTTTTAAAATTATAATTATCTACTATGGTGGCGCGTTTCCTATCTATATAGTTTTCCCATGGGCCTGCTCCATAATAAGCTGTTTCCGTTAACGATTTATCTACTCCTAAAACCATTCCAAAACGCACTAAATTTGGTAATTCTTCCCTTGCATTCAAATCTACTTTTACATGTACGTTACCATCGTTATAAATAGAATAGGTGGTTGTTAAAAAAAGTTGATCTTCTACTAACTGTAATACGTTTACCTCTACAGAATAATCTGAAGCATTACTTACTCTAACACTAGAAGTTATTAATTTTTCTTTTATTGTTTTCCAAACTTTTTGGGATTTCCTAAAAGACCTGCTTCCCACTCCTCTTAAATCGTTATCTATAGGTGCCCTCCAAAAATTAGGTTCTAAAGGCTGTTTTAATTGTTCTTTTCCTTTAATATTATAAGAGGTTAATTTCCCGTTTTTAGCATTAATCTGTATCGAAAAATCTTTTGTATTAACTACAACATCTCCATTATTTGATTTTTGGGTATTAATCCTATTTTTAGATTTGGATACGTATTTTGAACTTATTGTTGCGTCTTGAATTTTAATTTGCTCCTTGGCTATTTCGAAACCTTTGGTAGCCCAAAAAGTATTTTGTTTTTGATGTAAAGAAACGATAACCCAATAATCTTTTTCTTTATTAAATTTTTTAGTTGTTAATGGAAGGCTAATTTTCTTAGTACTTAATGCTGGAATATTTTGATTTCCTAATACTCCTTTTTCTATTTCGGAACCATTTTCTGATAAAGACCAACGAATTTCGTATTCCGATAAATTGGTAAAAGAATGCCTGTTAGAAACCTTGATTTTTTTTAGATTGGTTGTTTTTTCTATTTTTATAGGCTGAAACACGTACTTGGCTTCCCATGCATGTGGATTAGGGTTTCTATTGGAAGCAAAAACCCCATTCATACAAAAATTACGATCGTTAGGAACATCTCCATAATCTCCCCCATAGGCATAAAATTTAGTCCCATTAGTATGTGTTTTTTCTAAACCTTGATCTACCATATCCCAAATAAACCCTCCTATTAAATTAGGTTTACTTCTTATAAGGTCCCAAAATTCTCCTAGTCCACCCATAGAGTTTCCCATAGCATGCATGTATTCGCACATTACAATAGGTCTATTAATATAGGAGCTTTCTGATAAATTTTTTAATTGCGACTGGTCTG
>CALGNG010000355.1 GCA_937958735.1 uncultured Aquimarina sp.
GTGTAATGTAGTAATTAGTAAATCGTTTGGTGCGCCAACGGTGACAAAGGATGGGGTTTCTGTAGCAAAAGAGATCGAATTGGAAGATGCTCTAGAGAACATGGGAGCACAAATGGTAAAAGAAGTAGCTTCTAAAACTAACGATTTAGCAGGAGACGGTACTACAACCGCTACAGTGTTGGCACAAGCAATTGTAAAAGAAGGTTTAAAAAACGTTGCGGCAGGTGCTAATCCAATGGATTTAAAAAGAGGGATAGACAAGGCAGTAGAAATTATTGTTGCAGATCTAGAAAAGCAAACAAAAGAAGTAGGAAGTTCTTCCGAGAAAATCCAACAAGTAGCCTCGATTTCTGCAAATAACGACAATGTTATTGGTGAATTAATTGCTACTGCTTTTGGGAAAGTAGGGAAAGAAGGAGTAATTACTGTAGAGGAAGCTAAAGGAACAGAAACTTATGTGGATGTTGTGGAAGGAATGCAGTTTGATAGAGGATACCTTTCTCCGTATTTTACTACGAATAGTGAAAAAATGACGGCAGAATTGGAAACTCCATATATTCTTATCGTAGATAAGAAAATCTCTTCTATGAAGGATTTACTTCCAATATTAGAACCAGTAGCCCAGACAGGAAAACCTTTATTAATTATTGCAGAAGATGTAGATGGGGAAGCTTTAGCTACATTGGTAGTAAATAAATTAAGAGGGGCTCTAAAGATTGCAGCAGTAAAAGCTCCAGGATTTGGAGATCGTAGAAAAGCAATGTTAGAAGATATCGCTATTTTAACTGGAGGAACTGTAATTTCTGAAGAAAGAGGATTCTCTGTAGAAACAGCAACTATAGAATTGCTAGGTACGGCAGAAAAAGTAGCTATAGATAAGGATAATACTACTATTGTTAATGGAGCAGGAGGAGAAGATTTGATTAAAAATAGAATCAATCAAATTAAATCTCAAATAGAAACCACTACTTCGGACTATGATAAAGAAAAGTTACAAGAACGTTTGGCTAAATTGGCTGGAGGTGTAGCTGTATTATATGTAGGAGCGGCAAGTGAGGTGGAGATGAAGGAGAAGAAAGACCGTGTAGACGATGCTTTACATGCTACACGTGCTGCAGTAGAAGAAGGTATCGTAGCTGGTGGAGGTGTTGCTTTAGTTAGGGCTAAAAAAGCTTTAGATAAGGTAGTTACAGAAAACAACGACGAAATAACAGGGGTGCAAATTGTAAACCGTGCTATTGAAGCGCCATTGCGTACTATTGTAGAAAATGCAGGAGGAGAAGGGTCTGTGGTAATTGCTAAGGTAATCGAAGGCAAAAAAGACTTTGGTTACAATGCAAAAACAGACGAGTATGTAGATATGCTTAAAGCTGGAATTATCGATCCTAAAAAAGTAACTCGAGTTGCTTTAGAGAATGCCGCTTCGGTTTCTGGAATGATTTTGACTACAGAATGCGCTTTAGTAGATATTAAAGAAGACGCTCCAGCAGGACCGCCAATGGGTGGGGGAATGCCAGGAATGATGTAGAAAATATATTTTAATTGTTAACAATTAAAAATTAGTATTACAAAGCCCCTTATTTATATAAATAAGGGGCTTTGTTGTTTTTATATAGAAAATAATTTTTAGCTTAAAGAGCTAACATATTTTTTAGGTGTAGTGCCAAATTTCTTTTTAAAAGCAGAAATAAAGTGGCTAGAGGTGCTATATCCTATTTTTAAGCCTACTTCGTTAACATTGTCTCCCTCTGCGAGTAGTTTGCAAGCTAACTCCATTTTGTGGTCAAATAAAAAGGTGTAAACAGGTTCTCCATAAATTTGTTTAAAACCGTCTTTTAGTTTTTTTAGAGGCAACCCAATTTCAAGTGCTAAATCTTGAAGTGTAGGGGGTTCTGTCATGCGGTCTATAATAATTTTTTTAGCCTGTTTTAGTTTTTGGACATTAATTTCGTCTGCTAGAAAAGGACATTGCTCTATATCGGCATCCTCTGGTTTGTTAAAATGAAGGCTTAGTAATTCGTATGCCTTTGCTTTGTAGTATAATTGTTTTAAGGAGCTATGGACATTAAAATTCATTAGCTGATTTAAAACTACAGCCATAGAAGGTGAAATGGCCATGTCGGAATAATATTTTTTATCCTTATTCTCTTCGCTAAGAAAGGGGATGTAATTCGCTTCCATAGAAAATAAACTATGAAATTTTTTAATGGAAACTAATAAAGTAATTAACCATGAATTAGGTTCTATTTGAAGATTCATAGGGAGTTCCCGTGTTGGGTTATAAAGTAATAACGAAGTCTCCTCTCGCATAGGCATTAAGTATGACCCATTGTTAAAACTAAAAGTTCCGCTGCCTTTTATGGCATAATGAAACTGTATAAAGCTGCTGTCAATATCGCGGACTACAGTTTGTGGGGTTTCAGTATCGTTCTGGAATTTTAAAATTCTAAAGTGATCCTCTATGCGAATCTCTTCCATTAACCCTTCTGCGATATTTCTTGATATGATTTCCATAATATTTATAGTTCCTGTTGCGCTGTGAAATACAATATATAATCAAATATATGCTATTATGCCCTTTAAATGGTGTTAAATTAATAAATTTTAATGGGAATACTATTGAAAAAGTTTTTTTCGATATTTATTAATCTTTTAGCGTTATTTTTAAAAGATTTTACCGACTAGCTTTGTATAAAATTTGTAAAACCCCTCTATGGAGC
>CALGNG010000356.1 GCA_937958735.1 uncultured Aquimarina sp.
GTGTCGAAATTGCTACTGCCGCCATCCAAAACTCTAAATTAATTTATGTTGAAAATGACCAAATTGCTTTAGATTTAATTAATAAATATGGCCCAGAACATTTTATAATTTGCGTAAAAGACGAAGATTTTTATGTTGCTAATATTATTAATGCAGGATCGGTATTTATAGGAAACTACACTCCAGAAAGTGCTGGTGACTATGCTTCTGGTACTAACCACACCTTACCCACTAATGGCTATGCCAAAAATTATAGTGGTGTAAACTTGGATACTTTTATGAAGAGTATGACGTTTCAGAAAATATCTAAAACTGGAATAAAACATATTGGTAATGCCATACAATTAATGGCAGAGGCCGAAGGATTACAAGCACACAAAAATGCGGTAAGTCTTAGATTAGAAGAAATTGGTGAGTAGGTAGTATAAAGTATTCATTAAAAAATAGAGAACAGATAAAATTTAGCTATTTACTGTACACTTAGTATTTTTATTTATTACTCTAGACTAAAGTAAACAAATGGAATTCGATTTAAATTTAATTATACGAGAAAATGTTAAAGCTATGAGTCCTTATAGCTCTGCTAGGGACGAATACGTTTCGGATGGCTCTAAAATGGTGTTTTTAGACGCTAACGAGAACCCATACGAAAATGGTGTTAACCGATATCCAGATCCTCAACAACGTAGCCTAAAAGAAGTTATTGCTACACAAAAAGGCATAGAGGCTTCTAAAATACTTTTAGGAAATGGTAGTGACGAAGTATTAGACTTATTATTCCGTGCTTTTTGCCAACCAAAAGAAGATAATATTATTAGCTTACCTCCTACTTACGGGATGTATACTGTACTATCTAACCTAAACGAAATAGAAGAACGCAAAGTTGAATTATTACCCAACTTTCAACCCAATGTAGAAAAAATACTGGATAGTGTTTCTCCAAATACTAAAATGCTTTTTATCTGCTCTCCTAATAATCCAACAGGTAACATTATCTCCTTTGATAGTATAACTAAATTGTTAACTAGTTTTAACGGACTAGTTATTATAGATGAAGCTTATATAGACTTTTCAGAACAGGAAAGCTGGATTTCTCAACTTCAAAAATTCCCTAATCTAGTAATTACACAAACCCTATCTAAAGCTTATGGTTTAGCAGGTATTCGTTTAGGCTTATGCTTCGCTTCCGCTGAAATTATAGCTGTACTAAACAAAATAAAACCTCCATATAACGTAAACGAGCTTAGCCAACAAAAGGCTTTAACCAGAATTTTAGATGTAGACGCCATACAAAAAGAAATAAAACTAGTTTTAGAGCAACGAGAAGTATTAGAAAATTCACTAAAAGCACTTTCTTATGTCTCTAAAATTTATGCAAGCGAGGCTAATTTTATCTTAGCTAAAGTAGACAATGCTACCCAGCGTTACAACCAGCTACTAGCTAAAGGAATTGTAATTAGAAATCGTACTACACAAGCGCTTTGCAAAAATACACTACGCTTTACTGTGGGGACACTTGAAGAAAATAAAATTTTAATTGAAGCTTTAAGAGATATTTAATTTTCAAATCACATCCCTAATCTAAAAATATACCAATTAATTACTTTTTAATTTCTTCCAAAAATTTATAAAACAAAAAAGACAAAGTCCATCGACTTTGCCTTTTTTGTTTTTTTCAACAATATAAATTAACTATTTTTTACCAATAGTAATAGTCTTAGTAGATGGGTTAACTGTTTTTTCTATAACATCTCCATTCGTATAGGTTATTTTAACTTTAATAGACTCGTTACAGCTTCCTAAACCAAAATGGACTTGATTATCGAAACTTAAAGAATATTGTGCTCCAGTACTACCAATACGCTGTACTTGTTTGTTACCACAGCTGGTAATGCTTACTAAGGCACCTAAAGCTGTTACTTTTCCTTTTGTCGAACTTCCAACCGCTACAGTAAGGTATTTATTGGTTTTAGCTAGTTCTAAGCCATTTTTAAATAAATGCCACTTCCCCCTTTCGTTACCTATAACAATATCCATTTTTCCGTCTTTATTGTAATCTAAAGTTTCTACAGCCATACCAATAGCTCCAAGTTCTGTAGAGATAATATTATGGTTTTTTAAAATTTCAAAACTAGAAGTTCCTTTATTTAAATAAACAACAGATTCATTTTCATGAATTAAATCCCCCCTTTTTATTACCAATAAATCTTTAAAACCATTGTTATCAAAATCCGCAACAGAAGAGGCTACTGTATTAGTTTCGTTATACAAATTAAATTTTTTGGTACTATCTTTAAATTTTTTACCTGTGTTTTCTAATAAAATATCACTTATACCTATCTTATGTTTTACATCTGGATAGTTCTTAACTCCATGTACTACACCTGTTGCTGGAGCAAAAAGAAAACCTGCTAAACGCCATTTTCTATTTCCAACATAACCTATATAATGTCCTTTTTTAGCTTTGTAATCTGCATTATCTGGAAAACCAAGAGCATCGCTATTTACCAAACGGATGTCTTTACCAGAATGTGTTTCGCCTTCGAATTTATAAGGATAAGAAGCTTCTCCAATATGGAAGGTATCGTTATTAGGCCATTGAG